>JAEWYJ010000178.1 GCA_023395695.1 Bacillota bacterium
GATTAACACGCAGGACTATAAAAACGACCCGATCTATAAGCAGTGCTTTCCAAACCCGAGTGAGCTTATGATTAAAAAGCACGAAATGGCCGACCCGCTGGCGGAGGACAGGGACAGCCCGGTGCCGTTTTTGACGCACCGCTATCCTGACAGAGTTCTGTTTCAGGTCAGCAATACCTGCTCAATGTATTGCCGCCACTGTACCCGTAAACGCAAGGTGGGGGATGTGGACTTCATCCCAGACCGAAAGGCGATTACCAAGGCGATTGACTACATCAGGCGTACCCCCCGCGTGCGGGACGTCCTGCTTTCGGGCGGAGACCCGCTGATGCTGCCGGATACGCACCTGGACTGGATATTGACCGAGCTGCGGAAGATTCCGCATGTCGAGGTCATCCGAATCGGCAGCCGCATGCCGGTGGTGCTGCCCTACCGCATTACCGACGCATTGGTAAGCATGCTTAAAAAGCATCATCCCATATGGCTTAACACCCATTTTAATCACCCGTATGAGCTGACACAGTCGGCCAAGAATGCGCTGGCCAAGCTGGCCGACGGCGGTATTCCGCTGGGCAACCAGTCGGTGCTGCTCGCGGGCGTTAATGACTGTCCCATTATTATGAAGCGGCTGGTTCAGTTGCTGGTAGCCAACCGGGTGCGCCCCTATTATCTCTACCAGTGCGACCTTTCAGAAGGCCTGACGCATTTCAGAACCTCGGTGGGAAAGGGCATTGAAATTATAGAAAACTTACAGGGGCATACCAGCGGCTTTGCGGTGCCTACCTATGTCATCGACGCGCCCGGCGGCGGGGGTAAAATTCCAATTATGCCAAACTACCTTATTTCGTGGTCAGACAACAAGGTCGTGCTGCGTAATTACGAGGGCATTATCACCACTTATCACGAGCCGGACAATTACCGGTCGGTGGCCTGTGACCGCGCCTGCGATACCTGTGACCTGCAGCTTGAGAGCGAGCGGCAGGAAAACAAGGCCATCGGCATCAGCCGGCTGCTTTCGGATTATGACGACGCCATTTCGCTGATACCCGAAAACAACATGCGGCTGAACCGGCGAAAAGAACAGCAGCCGGAGCAGTCCCACCGACCGGAGCAGTGACATGGCCGATACAATCATGCGTATCGGACAATCCGAAATTCATCACGGCAAGGCAAATGACAGGGTGTATCTGATGAAGTTGTCAAGGGCCGATTTTCCCGGTATTATTGACCGCATAAATTCGCTGGCGGCTCAGAACGGATACACGAAGCTCTTTGCCAAGGTGCCCGCATGGGCCGAGCAGGGCTTTAAGGCGGCGGGCTACATGGTTGAAGCGCGGGTGCCGGGCTTTTACAGTGGCAGCGGGGACGCTGTTTTTATGGCGCGTTATCCTGACCCGGCACGGCAAAACAGCGCAGACCTCGAGACAATTGCGCAGATTGTTCACGCCGCCACGCTGGCGCCAAAGGCCGACGCGCCCACTCTGCCGGAGGGCTTTGCGTATGCTATTCTGACGCCGGCGGAGGCAGAAGCGCTGGCGGTGCTGTATAAAACGGTATTTAAGAGCTACCCGTTTCCGATATTTGACGCCGGTTATTTAAAACAGACCATGCGCAGTCATATCGTCTATTTTGGCGTCCGTGCGCGGGGGCGATTGGTGGCCGCTTCCTCCTGCGAGATGGATAAGCCATATAAAAATGTGGAAATGACCGATTTTGCAACGCTTAACACCTGCCGCGCCAAGGGACTGGCTTCGTTTTTACTGGCACAAATGGAGCGGGAGATGTGCCGCCGCGGCTTTATTACGGCCTACACCATCGCCCGCAGCATGTCGTATGGTATGAACATTACCTTTGCCAAAAACCGTTATACCTTTGCCGGAACGCTTTTTAACAATACCGATATTTCCGGAGAAATTGAAAGCATGAACGTCTGGTATAAGGCTTTAAAATAAGTGGGCGGCGCAGCTTTTTTCAGGAACGCGCCGGCGTCGGGGGCCCCGCCTGCATCCGGCTGGCGCACCCCCTCTGCAAACCGTCCGTAGCGTGCGGATTTTCTTTGGCGCACCCTGTTTTTTGCACTGTTTTGCTTGACGGATGCCGCCGAAAAAGCTAAACTAAAGTGTAATGTCAATGAACACTTGGAGGAAGTGCAATGAACAACAGCGACAAAACTATGGAAAAGATCGTAGCCCTTGCCAAGGGACGCGGCTTTGTTTATTCCGGCTCTGAGATTTACGGCGGGCTTGCCAACACATGGGATTACGGCCCGTTGGGCGTAGAGCTTAAAAACAATGTCAAGCGCGCGTGGTGGAAAAAGTTTGTACAGCAGTCGCCCTACAACGTCGGGCTTGACTCCGCCATTTTGATGAACCCGCAGGTTTGGGTGGCGTCGGGGCATGTGGGCGGCTTTTCCGACCCGCTGATGGATTGCCGCGATTGCAAAACCCGCCACCGCGCCGACAAGCTGATTGAAGACCAGACCGGCATTTCGCCAGAGGGCTGGGCGTTTGACCAGATGAAAGCCTTCGTCGTAGAAAAGGGCGTCAAGTGCCCCGACTGCGGCAGCGCCAATTTTACCGATATCCGCTCCTTTAACCTGATGTTCAAAACATTTCAGGGCGTGACCGAGGATGCAAAAAACCAGGTTTATCTGCGCCCTGAGACGGCGCAGGGCATTTTTGTTATCTTTGCCAATATTCAGCGCACCACCCGGCGCAAGATGCCGTTCGGGGTTTGCCAGATTGGCAAGAGCTTCAGAAACGAAATTACGCCCGGCAACTTTATCTTCAGAACCCGTGAGTTTGAGCTGATGGAGCTGGAGTTTTTCTGCAAGCCCGGCACCGACCTGGAGTGGTTTGCCTACTGGCGCAAGTTTTGCCACGACTGGCTCTTAAACCTCGGCATGCAAAACGAAAACCTGCGGCTGCGTGACCACGGGCCGGAGGAGCTGTCGTTCTACTCCAAGGCGACCACCGACTTTGAGTTTTTATTCCCGTTTGGCTGGGGTGAGCTGTGGGGCATTGCCGACCGTACCGATTACGACCTGACACAGCATCAGAGCACCTCCGGCAAGGCGCTGGATTATTTTGATCAGGAAGCGAATGAGCACTATCTGCCCTACGTCATTGAGCCGTCGCTGGGCGCCGACCGCGTGGTGCTGGCGTTTTTGTGCGACGCCTATGACGAAGAGGTTATCGACGCCGAAAAGAACGACACCCGTGCCGTGCTGCGGCTGCATCCGGCGCTGGCGCCCTACAAGGCCTGCGTGCTGCCGCTTTCCAAAAAGCTTTCGGAAAAGGCGATGGCGCTCTACAACAGCCTGTCGGAGGACTATATGGTCGACTTCGACGACGCCGGCTCAATTGGCAAGCGTTACCGCCGTCAGGATGAGATTGGCACGCCGCTGTGCATCACCTACGACTTTGAGTCGGAGACCGACGGCGCGGTGACTGTCCGCGACCGCGACACGATGGAGCAGATCCGCCTGCCCATCTCCGAGGTGGCGGCCTATATTAAGGGCAAGCTCGTTTTTTAAAGCATAAAAATAATTAACCGACAGGCAAAGCGACGGGGGAATCGTGCAAAAAGGGACGGTAAAAACTGCGTCGGACGTTTAGACGGCCCGACGCAAGCCCCCTTGTTGCCGCGGACCCCCGGTTTTCGCGTTTGGGCATATAGGCCGCGCACCGGGAAATTTTGCCGACCTGCCCTTGAATTTTAGAAGGAGTGCTGTGATGCAACAAGCTATGATTACCCGCCGCGCGTGGCTGGAGATTGATTTGGACCGCCTGCATTACAATTTGGCGCAGCTGCGCGCCCATCTGGCGCCGGGCTGTGCGCTTTCGGCGGTGGTCAAGGCCAATGCCTACGGGCAGGGCGCCGTGCCCATTGCACGCTATCTGCAGCAGCATGAGGGTGTTACACGGTTTTGTGTGGCCTGCCTTTCAGAGGCGGTCGCGCTGCGCGAGGCCGGTATTGCCGGCGAGGTTTTGGTACTGGCTTATACTGCGCCGGAGCTGACCGGCGCGCTTTTACAATATGATGTAACGCAGTCGGTAGCGTCGCCGGAATACGCGCACATGCTCGATGAACAGGCTCGTCTGGCGGGCGGCGTCATTAAGATGCATATTAAGCTTGACACAGGCATGACCCGCACCGGCTTTGACTGTAAGGCCGATCGGGATATAGAACAGCTCACCGGTGCTTACCGGCTGAAAAACCTGACGGCCACCGGAACCTTTAGCCATTTTTCGTCGGCGGACGACGGCAGCGACGGCGCGGACGCATACTGCCGTATGCAGATTGCGCGTTTTAATGCAGCGGTGTCGGCGCTTAAGGCGCGGGGCTGTGCGCTTGGCACGCTGCACATGTGCAATACCGGCGGCGCTCAAAAATACCCGGAGGCGCATTTTGACATGGTGCGCTGTGGCGCGGAGCTGTCGGGCTACAACACCGCCGCGCATATTTTGCCGTGGGAACTGAAGATTATAACCGCGCTTAAAGCGACGGTTATCTCACTGCGGGATATTGAGGCCGGAACGCCGGTCAGCTACAGCCGGACGTTCAAGGCTGAAAAGCCGCTGCGGGTTGCGGTGCTGTCTATCGGCTACGCCGACGGATACCCGCGCAATCTCTCGCGGGCGGGGCGGGTAATGCTGCATGGCAAGTGGGCACGGCAGCTTGGCAACGTCTGTATGGATCAGATGGTTGTGGATGTGACGGATATTCCAGAGGCCAGGCTGGGGGATGCCGCAACCATCATCGGCGAGGATGGCGGATTGGTTCAGACAGCCGACGATTTGGGCGCACAGTATGGCTCCTGTATGCATGAGGTGCTTTCGCGTATGGGAGAGCGACTTCAGCGGCTGTATTACCGCAACGGCATGCTCGAAACAATATTATAGCAGGCAAGCTGAAAAAGCAGACTATCCTGAGGGTGTATTTTTGGTGTCGTTGCGTTATGCGCCTTGCGCCATAAATAATGCACCTGCCAATTCAGATTTGCTTTTCAAGTTGACCGGCTATATAGCCATGTGGTTTGTTTGGATAATACTTAAAAAACAAAAGAGGTGCGGATACATCATTCAACCCTTGGATGATGTT
>JAEWYJ010000154.1 GCA_023395695.1 Bacillota bacterium
AACGGCACCTCCATCTATCCGGTTGAGGAACAGTTCCGCGTTTCGTGGGACGGCATTGCCTGCTGGCCTTACCTGAGCCATAACCTGCGTACCCTTAAAAAATATGGCGTCAACATGGTTGCTTCCAGCTATGGCAAGGCATGGGCTATTGAGTATGAGGATTTGGACGGCATGGCGCGTGCCTATGGCTTTGCCTCCACCAACGGCGATAACGCCACCACCATGATCTCGCGCCGCATTGAGGCGCTGGAGAAATTCGGCTGTGAGGGCACCATCTACCATGTCAACCGCAGCTGCAAGGTCATGGACTGTCAGATGATGGAGGTTCAGCGTCAAATTTCGGCTAAGACAGGCATTCCGTTCGCCTCTTTTGACGGTGATCAGGCCGACTACCGCAATTACAGCGAGGCTCAGTTTGAAACCCGAATTCAGGGGTTGGTGGAAGTTATGAAGCAGAACAAGGAGGCGAACGCCCGTGGCTGATTTAGCCTGTAATATCGCGCTGCTTCAGGCGGCGTGCGATAATCCCCGCGCTCGGCTGACACACTATCTTTCACAGGGCAAAAAGGTGGTGGGGTGCTTTCCGGTTTACACGCCCGAGGAGCTGGTGCACGCCGCCGGTATAATTCCATTTGGTCTCTGGGGTGGCCGGGCCGAATGGAAGCTGGTCAAAAGTTACCTGCCCGCCTTTGCCTGCCCCATTATGCAATCGACACTGGAATTGGGACTGCGCGGCGTCTATGACGGAATTTCGGCCGTCATCATCCCCGCACTGTGCGATACCTTTCGCTGCATGACCCAGAACTGGCGCTTCGGCGTACCCGGTATCCCGATGATTCCCATTGTTTACCCGCAGAACCGCGAATCGCCCGCCAGCGTCGATTACCTTATAAGCGAGTATGAAAACGTCCTGTCAATGCTCAGTACCATCACCGGCAGGATGATGAGCGAAAAAGCGCTGGGCGAAACAATTGAAACCTATAACCGACATAACGCCGCTATGCGCGAATTTGTAAAAACCGCCAACGACCATCTGGACGTTGTGACGCCGCAGGTGCGCCACGCCGTCATGAAAAGTGCATTTTTTTATGAAAAGAGTGAGCACACCGCCATAGTGTGCGAGATTAACGAGGCACTTAAGCGCCTGCCGGTTTACGAATTTACCGGCAAAAAGGTGGTGCTGACCGGCATTACCTGTGAGCCGGACGCGCTGCTGGACATTCTCACGGAAAACCATATGGCTGTCGTTGGCGATGACCTTGCGCAGGAGATGCGTCAGTATCGCACCGATACGCCCGCCAGGGGCGGCGGTGGGCTCAGGCGTCTGGCGCTGCAGTGGAACAGCCGCTACGGCTGCAGTTTGATCCACGAGCCGGGCAAGCCTCGCGGCAAAATGCTGGCAGATCTGTGCCGGCAAGCGGGCGCCTCTGGCGTTATCATCTGCCTGATGAAGTTCTGCGATCCCGAGGAATACGACCTGCCCTATATCGTAAGCGATCTGCGCGAAGCGGGTTTCCCCTGTCTTACCATCGAGATCGACCAGCAAAACACCGGCTGCGAGCAGGTGAAAACCCGCGTGCAGACCTTTTGCGAAATGATCTGATAACCCGGGGCTGCGTGACGGCTGTTGCGGTTTCCCCCAAAAAAATGTTGCCCGGCCCGCCGTTATAGCCCGGGCTCGACGATAAAACGCCCGACCTCAAAGATACGGGCGCGTCGGGCCCGGGCATTCGTTATTTTGTCGGGTCTGCGCGAAAATTGCGCTTTAAACGGGTGATTTTGTGTGATAATATGTTAGCAGCAACAATTTTGGCGAAAGGAAGGATCAAATGCAGGAATCCATGTCGTTTGACGACCTGTCCGAACAGCTGCCCTTTATGGTGGTGCTGGATAATATTGACGCCGGTATCGCCGTGTACGACGCCAAGGGCAATTTTATATTTGTCAACACCGTGCTGATTAACTGGAGAAACATTCCGCGCAAGGACTATTTGCAGATGAATGTGCACGATTTTACAAATGTCATTGACGTTTGTGTGTTTGATCTTGTCTGTCGTAAAAAACGCCGGATCAGCCGGCTGCAATATTATCAGGATTTTCAGAAAATTGACGGGCCTACCCGGATGCGCATTGTAACCGGAACCCCTATTTTTGACGGCTTTGGTAATATCAAATACATTGTCACCATGCTGCAGGATGTTGACGGCTTTGAAAGCTTATACCACACGCTATTAAAGCAAAACAAAATTCTCAACCGTGAGCACGACTCCAAAATTTCGCCAAAGGCCGAAAAGGTCAGCATCGTAGCCAAAAGCGCCGAAATTAAGCAGCTTCTCTCGGTGGCGGGCAGCATTGCGCCGCTGGACTCCACCGTGCTGCTTTACGGTGAATCCGGCAGCGGTAAAGAGGTGATTGCGCGCTTTATTCACGAGCACAGCAACCGCAGAGACAAGCCGCTGGTCACCGTTAACTGCGCTGCCTTCCCTGAAAATTTGATTGAGGCGGAGTTGTTCGGCTATGAAAAGGGCAGCTTTACCGGCGCCAGCAAGGAGGGCAAAATCGGTCTGGCCGAGGCTGCCGACGGCGGCACGCTGTTTTTGGACGAGGTAAACTCGCTGCCGATCAGCGTACAAGGCAAGGTGCTGCGCATGATAGAGGAAAAAAGCATTCAGCGTATTGGCGCCATACGCCCCAAAAAGGTCGATTTTCGGCTTATTACCGCTACGAATCGGGCATTGGCCGAAATGGTGCAGCAGGGAACGTTTCGCGAGGACCTTTATTACCGGCTGCACGTCATTCCGCTTACCATTCCGCCTGTGCGCAGCCACATGGACGATATTGTGCCGCTCTGCCTGCACTTTTTACATTATTTTTGTCAAAAATATAATCTTAAAAAAAGCTTTTCCGAAGAGGTTCTGGCCAAAATACGCGACTACCAGTGGCCGGGCAACGTGCGCGAAATCCGTAATTTTGTGGAGCGTATGGTAGTTATGACCCCCTCTTCCACAACCGAGATCAGCAGCATTCCCGTCGGTATGCTGGGTGACAGCCCCGTCGTGCAGGAGTACGCTCCCCGGTCGGCGCCGCCCAGACCAGATTCCGGCAGACTGAGCAAGGAAAGGGTTATAGCCGCATTGCTCGCCTGTGATAACCACCGTGGCAAGGCAGCGGACTATCTGGGCGTCTCACGGCGACAGCTGCAATATAAAATTAAAGAATATCACATTCCCTCCCGCTGTCAGTATGACGGCGGAGACAGTAGCTGAAAATACGGCCCGGTTGTGTTGTCGCGTTAGGCAAGCGCCTGCACAGCGTTTTGCAGGCTTCCCGAACTTTCAGCATTGCAGTATCAGCCCAAATAGACTAGAATAGAGGGCAAACCGCCTCAAAGGAGAACTGTTTATGAATATTCTGGTGTGTGTCAAGCAGGTGCCTTTGGCAGCAGAGGTTAAATTTGACCCTGTCACGCATACAATGTGCCGCGACAATGTGCCGGCCATTTTAAATCCGGCCGACGCGCTGGCGCTGGAAACCGCATTAACGCTTAAGGACCAAAGCCCCGGTGTTGGGGTGACCCTGCTGTGCATGGGTGCGGAGCCTGCCAAACGCATTTTAAAAAAAGGCCTGTCAGTCGGAGCCGATCATGCCTTTTTGGTCAGCGGCCGGTTTGCTGCGGGCAGTGACACACTGGCTACCAGCTATATTTTAAGCCGTGCCGTTGGGTATATTGAGCAAACGCAAAACACGCGTTTTGACCTTATTCTCACCGGCAAGCAGTCCACTGACGGAGATACCGCCCAGGTTGGCCCTCAGCTGGCCGAGCACTTGGGCTATGGCCAGATTACCCGTGCCGTGGCAGTAACCGCCAAGCCTGCCGCCGTCATGGTCAGGCAACAAGCCGAGGGCGGTGGCTACGCCCTGTTGGAGGCCGACCTGCCCTGCGTTGTTACGGTAGCCAAGGCAGAAAGGCCCCTGCGTTCCCCAACGCCCGGTGGCAGCCGTGCCGAGATTGTCGTTCTTGATCAGGAAACGCTGGGGGAGTGGCTTGATTTAAGCCGATGCGGACTGGGCGGTTCGCCCACTGTGGTTCAAAAAACGTTTGTCCCGGAGTCTAAAAAGAGCGCTGCCTTCATCAAGGCGGATACGGACGCCGACGCCGCCAAAAAGCTGGTCGCCATTTTATGCGACGCCAATATAATTTAAGGAGGCCGAACATG
>JAEWYJ010000304.1 GCA_023395695.1 Bacillota bacterium
CCCACCAAAATACCATCGCATTGTTTCTTCGGAGCGTTTCTTAAAAGTTCTAAGCGGCGAAAAATGCGCCAAAACTGTATGGCCCAAGCTGAGAACTTTTAAAAGTGTTTGTAGTAAGAGAATAACATTTTCAAATGAACTGAGTGTTAACTTTTTGGCTTTGCGGCGGTTTTTACCTAACTTTTTGGTATAGTTTAACTTGAGTTGACAAACAGATGCTACTATTTTAAATTGTAAAAAACACTTAGGAGTTGACAACATGAGTCTGAGTTTGTTGAAGGCGGGCAAGCAGTTTGCATCGCTGGCGCTTGCCGCGGCAGTTGTCGCGGGCATGGCCGGCTGCGACCAAAGCGCGCCGGCTATGGCACAGGGCGGCGGCCGCGCCTCGGGGGCCAAAAAAAGCAGTGCGATATCGGTTCAGATCATCTACCCCGAAACCGAAACGCTGGAACGCCGCACCGAGTTTGCGGGCAGGCTGGCGGCGGCGCAGAGCGTCAAGGTGTATCCGGAAGTAAACGGAACCGTCGCCAAAACCTATTTTAACGCCGGGGATACTGTCAAGAAAGGCGATTTGCTTTTTGAGCTCAACGATACCGACGCGCAGACAACGTTTAAAAAAGCCGAGCTGGATTACCAGAAAACACTGGCCGAAATCGCCTCCGAGGAGTCCGGCTCTGCGAATGCGCTGACCGAACTGCAATACCAGAACGCAATCACCTCTGCGCAAAACACCTATGAAAACGCGCGGGATAACCTTGAGGTTGCTACCGGCGACGACTTTGACCTTGTCAGCTTCCGGCGTCATCGTCAAAACCTTAAAAAGGCCGAAAAAGCATACGACGACGGCGAGTCGTCCGAAACCTGGGACGCTTATACCAAGGCTATGAAGGATTATAACGATATGCTGGACGATTACGCCAGCTACAGCAATTACAAAACACTAATTACCAAATTTGAATCCGCTTACGACGACTATCTCTCAGCGTTGGAGAAATACGATATCTACAAAAGCATGACCACCGGGGAGGACGCCGCCGCACGCGATATTAAACGCGCACAGGCTGAGCTGACCTATGAAACCGCGCAGAAAACTTTGAGCAACCACAGAGTCTACGCCCCTGTTGCGGGCGTGATCGCCGCAAAAAACGTCAGCGATTACAACGTGGTCTCTACCCAGACGAGCAGCTATGTCATCTCTCAGGAGGGGCTGCCAACCGTCAGCTTTAATCTATCGGAGGATGGCGCTTTAGCTATGACGCTTGGCGCCCCGGTCACCGTCACCTATAACGGCAGTGACTATGCCGCAGAGGTCATTGAGCTTTCGCCCGAAGCGGATGCCACCACCGGCCTTTATGCCGCCAAAGCCCAGTTCACCGCAGAGATCGGCGCCACCCGTTCGGGCGCCGTTGTCAAAGTAATGGCGATTACGGCTCAGGAGCGGGATACGCTGACCGTTTCGATCGACAACGTCTACTACGAGGGCAACCAGCCCTACCTGTACATATATGACAATGGCACCGCAAAGCGCACGGATATCACCATTGGCATGACCACGGCCAACAAGATATCGGTTATTACCGGCATTACCGCAGGCGACGCGGTCATCACCACCTGGCATCCCAGTCTTAAGGACGGCGCCGAGGTGACCAACAGCCAGCTTGACGGCGGTAACGCCTTGCAGGATGCCGCCCAGCCGGACGAAGCCCCCGCCAAGAAGGAGGGATAGCGCATGTTTTCTCTTCCGAACTTTGC
Source organism: Bacillota bacterium (assembly GCA_023395695.1). GTDB lineage: Bacteria > Bacillota > Clostridia > Oscillospirales > Ruminococcaceae > Yanshouia. The sequence continues at coordinate 1,753 of JAEWYJ010000304.1, forward strand.
GGTTAAGCGCCCTGTTTGCATGCTCGTATGCGTTCTCGCGCTTTTTCTGTTCGGTACAGGCGCAATTATGGGTATGCCGATTGAGTCAACGCCCGAAATGGATATGCCGATGATGATCGTCATGACGCGCTACAGCGGCGCTTCGCCCGACGAGGTGGATCAGGCCGTGACCGAGCGAATTGAAAGCGCGCTCTCTGCCGTCAGCGGCGTCGAGAGCATGTCCTCCACCTCCAGCGAGGGCAGCTCGCGCGTGATGCTGGAATTCTCCTACAACGACGACATGGACGACAAATATCAGGACGTCACCTCGGCGCTTTCGAGAATTAATCTGCCGGACGGGGCGGGCGACCCCACCGTCATTAAAATGAGCACCTCCAACATGAATAATTCGGTCATGCGGCTGTCTATTACCTCGGAAGGCGACAGCAGCAGCATCACCGATTATATTGAGGACAATATCGTGCCCGAAATTGAAAAGATTGAGGGCGTTGGTGAGGTCAGCGTACGCGGCGGGCGTAATAAATACATCAGCGTAGAGCTGATAGAGGACCGCTTAAACCAATACGGTCTGACCATGAGCGATGTTTCAAAAGCGATTGCCAATGCCGAATTTGAAGTAACGGTCGGCACGGCAAACCGCGGCGACGTTGAACTGAGCCTGATCGGCAGCGCCGAATACAATACCTATCAGGCTCTGGCGGATATTCCAATCTCGCTGAAATCGGGCGATATTCTGCACATTTCAGACGTTGCTGACGTTTATATGGCCGAACAGGAGCGCTCCTCCTACAGTCGGCAAAACGGTTATGAGAATATCAGCATTTCGGTCAACAAGGAGCAGAGCGCCAACACCATTCAGCTGTGCAACAAAATAGTGGCTTTGGTGGACGAATTAAACGCCGATAACAGCCTTGGCCTGAATATCAGAATCAGCTCCAACAGCGGCCAAACGATTATGGATAACATTGAAAACGTGGTATCCTCGCTGGTTATGGGCCTTGTCATTGCGGTTGTCGTGCTGTTCTTCTTTTTTGGAGAATGGCGCGCCTCGTTTATCGTCGGCCTGTCGATGCCCATTTCGGTCATGGCCGCGCTGGTCATGATGTCGGCCTTTGACATGACCATTAACATGATGTCGCTGGGCGGTCTGGTCGTCGGCATCGGCATGATGGTGGATAACTCCATTGTCGTGATGGAAAGCTGCTTCAGGGCGCGCAGCGAGGAACGCACCTTTAAGGAGAGCGTGGCGGCGGGTGCAAACCTTGTGGCCGGCTCGGTCATCGCCTCGACAGCGACGACGGTTGTCGTTTTTCTGCCCATCTCGCTGATGGACGGCATGGCGGGCCAGCTTTTTAAGGACACCGGCTTTACCATCGTATTTGCAATTACGGCATCCCTTATCAGCGCGCTGACGCTGGTGCCGCTGCTCTTTGTTAAGCTGCAGCCCAACGAGAAGCTGGAATCGCTCTCCAACCGGATGCTCAAATTTATTGACAAATATTATAACCGCCTGCTCAGAAAGGCGGTAAGCGCCCGCAAGATTGTTGTGCTGGCTGCGGTGGCCTGCCTGCTTGCCGCCGGCCTGATGTTTACGCAGATTAAAATGGAAATGATGCCCTCAATGGACCGCGGCGACGTCAGCCTGTCGGTTCAGACCAAGTCGGGCCTTAGCCTGGAGGCGACCAACGCCATCATGACCGAGATTGAGGATATCATCAAGCAGGAGGCCGACGTAGAATCTTATTCGCTGAGTGCGGGCGGTGGCGGCGGCATGATGGGCGGCGGCTCTTCGGGCAGCGGCTCAATATCCATCTCGCTCAAGGAAGGCCGCAGCACCTCCACCAACGATTTTGTCAATCAGATCCGCGAAAAAACAGCGCATATTCAGAATTGCAGCATTACCACCAGCGCCGAAAGCGCTATGTCCTTCGGCAACAGCAGCAGCGTTGAAATTGACCTTGTCGGCGCCGACTACGGCGCGCTGAAATTGGCGGCTGCCACAGTCAGAGAGCAGCTGGCTCTGACCGACGGCATTACAGCAACCGGCAGCAGCGTCTCGGACGGCGACCCGCGCGCAAAGCTCGCGGTCGACCCCATTCTGGCCAGCGCGGTCGGTATGACGCCCTACTCGGTGCTCACCGCCGCCTCCAACAAGATAGCCGGTGTGACCGCCATGGAATACCAGCAGGGCGACACCACCTATGATGTTAAGGTGGAGTTCCCCGCTGGCCGCTATAAAAACATCAGCGACCTTTACGGGCTGATGATCGATACGCCGTCGGGCGGCCAGATTGCCGTCACCGACATTGCGCAGGTCGTTTATGAGGAGGGCCCCACGGCCATCTCGCGCGAGGACGGCGATTACATCGTCACTGTTACCGGTACGCCGGTCAGCGGCGCCGACATTACCGCCATGACCACACAGGCCGTCGCCGCCATGCAGTCGCTTGAGCTGCCCGACGGGGTCACACTGCGGGCAGGCGGCAGCATGGATATGATGCGGGACGAATTTTCCGCCATCGGCTACGCGTTATTGACCGCCATATTCCTCGTATTTGCCGTTATGGCCATCCAGTTTGAATCGCTGGCTTTCTCGTTGGTCGTCATGATTTCGATGCCCTTTTCGCTGACCGGCGCCTTTTTCGGTCTGGCTGTCACCGGGAATTCCATTAGCATGACGTCGCTGATCGGCCTGGTCATGCTGGTCGGCATTGTTGTAAACAATGCAATTGTGCTGATTGATTTTGCCAATATCCTGCGCGTGCAGGGCATGGAAGTGCGCGAGGCCATTGTTTTTGCGGGCCGCACCCGAATGCGCCCAATTCTTATGTCCACGCTCACCACCGTTTTCGGTCTTCTGCCAATGGCGCTGGGCATCGGCGGCAAGGTCGAAACCATGCAGGGCATGGCTGTTGTCGTCATCGGCGGTCTGAGCCTTTCAACGGTGCTGACGCTCGTGCTGATTCCCACCTTCTACCTGATGTTTGACAAGGAGGACCGCGCGCGCAGAAAGCAGGAAAAAGCGCACAGACGCGAAGCCGAAAAGCAGCGCCCGTGATCCGCTCTTTATAAATTTAGATTTCTCCTAAATTAAAAGCCGTCGCCCGGTTCATCACGCTGTGAGCCGGGCGACGCCAATTTCAGATGTTGTACCATACACATTAATTTTAAAAGCGGCCCAGCGTTGGCGTGCATATTTTTTGCGCTGCAAGGCGAACGCCGCAGCTGGGCCGGCGCACGGCAAGAAGGACAGCGCAGCAATGCGAAAAACAGGCCGTTGAGTTGGGACGGTTTTAACGTTAGTCGGCTATATTGGCCGCACCACACAGAAAAGCCGCCCAAAAGCTTTGGCTCTCGGGCGGCTCTATTCTTATTCGTCTCAGTTCATCGTTATTCCTTGGACTCGGTAGTCAGCTCCTTGAGCGAGGTCACCATGCCGGCCAGCGACTGAATCTGAGACGGAATGATGATCTTTGTAGCTCTGCCGTCAGCAGCCTTCGCAAACGCCTCAAGGCTCTTGATGGCGATGACTTTCTCGTTAGGCGACGCCTCGTTGAGCAGCTTGATAGAATCGGCCAGCGCCCTTTGCACCATTATCACGGCCTCGGCCTCACCCTGCGCCTCGCGGATTTTTTGCTCGCGGACGGCGTCGGCGTGCAGAATGGCGGCCTCCTTCTCAGCCTGCGCACGCAGAATCTGAGACTCCTTGTCACCCTCGGCCACGAGAATTTTGCTCGCCTTTTCACCTTCGGCGCGCAGGATGTTCTCACGCTTTTCGCGCTCGGCCTTCATCTGCTTCACCATGGCGTCCTGAATTTCCTTGGGCGGAATGATATTTTTAAGCTCAACGCGGTTGACCTTAATGCCCCACTTGTCGGTAGCGGTGTCAAGAATGGCGGTGATACGGGTGTTGATGACATCACGGG
>JAEWYJ010000156.1 GCA_023395695.1 Bacillota bacterium
GATGTACCCCGAGGCGTCGGCGGGCAGCCTGATGACCCTTGAGTTCATGGAGGTTGACCGCAACTGGGATATCGGACGCGCCATTGCGGAAGTGCGCCGCCAGAGCGAGGATAAGGAATCGATCTCGCTGCTGTTCGTGACTGATGCGCGCCGCAAGCTTGAGGGCACGGTGCGGCTGCGCGACGTGCTTGCCTCGCGCGACAGCGAGCTGATTGGCGATATTATGGAAACCGATATTATCTCGGTTAAAACACATGACGATCAGGCCGGCATCGCCGAAATATTTAAAAAATACGACCTGTTTACGCTGCCGGTTGTCGATAATGAAAACCGTCTGGTTGGTATTATTACCATCGACGACATCGTCGACGTCATGGAAGAGGAAACCACCGAGGACATCTATAAGATGGCGGCTATGGAGCCTATGGAAGAGGACTATATGCGCGCCGGCGTTTTTACACTGGCGAGAAAGCGTATTGTCTGGCTGCTGGTGCTCATGATTTCCGCCACCTTTACCGGCATGATTATTCAGAGCTTTGACAGTGCGCTGGCAGCCAACCTGCTGCTGTCCTCCTTTATCCCCATGCTGATGGATACCAGCGGTAATGCGGGCAGCCAGACCTCTGTTTCGGTCATCCGCAGTCTGGTGCTTGGCGAGGTAAAAGTCTCAGATCTTTTGGCGGTGCTCTGGAAGGAATTTCGCGTTGGTCTTGTGGCGGGCAGCTGTGTGGCGGTTGTCAACTATCTGCGCATTATATTAATGTACCGCGACGCCGGCGTTGCAACGGTGGTTTCGCTGACCATTTTCTGTGCGGTGGTCGCGGCCAAAATTGTCGGCTGTACGCTGCCGATAGTCGCCACCAAGCTCAAGCTGGATCCGGCGCTGATGGCCAGCCCGATGATTACGACCATTGTCGACGCCTTGTCGCTGCTCGTTTATTTCAACATTGCCATCCGAATTTTGCCGGGAATGAATTTTTGAACGCATCTGTTTTAACTTGAGCAAAAGCCCGCCGTGACGCAAGGTCACAGCGGGCTTTTTATAGTCTCGTTATTTTAAGAGCGGGTATAGGCATATATGGTTGATTGACCTGAAAAAAAGCCCATACTTTCAGCTTGTTTTGCGTTGCAAGGCACAAAAAAGTCTCTGTCATTGTACAGCCAACCCTAAATGGCTTGGCTGTACACCGCGCAGGGTCAGCAGGACGTTTCCTTTTCCGCCAGCTCGTCCAGGCGCTTATTGCGAAAATACAACGCCATGTCGGTTGAGACCATGACGAGGTTTAATATATAAAGATACATAACATAATCGGGGGCATTAATCAGCTTATTGATAACGCCGCTGATATAACCGATGACAATAACGCTCAGGAAGACAATGCTTTTGCCCTTGGCGGTCCGGGCGGTGTAGGATTTGTGAATAGAAGCCGGCCACGCCGCGCCAAAGCAGAGCAGCATGATAATCTCAAAAATTTTCGTTTCCAAAAAAGTCGCCCCTTTCAGTTCATGCCTATACGTTTAAGCCGACAGCCCGGTTGCCTTGCGGCGCAAAAAACACATGCGCCCATTAAGCCCCGCTTCTTAAGCTGGCCGACTATATCTTCCATTCTATCAAAAGGATTGTTTTTGTAAATAAGAAATTTTAGAAAGCATCGCCTTTGCGGCAAAAAGCTTGCCCTTAAAATGGGGCGGGTAGCGCAGCGGCAGCTCGAACACAGGGGGTTTTATAAGCATCGAGCGCAGGTTTGAAAAAGCGTCGAAGGAAGCCTTGCCGTGGTAACGCCCCATGCCGCTCATGCCGACGCCGCCAAAGGGCAGCAGCGCAGAAGAGACGTGCATAACGACGTCGTTGACGCAGCCGCCGCCCGCCGAGGTTTGGGACAGTACCCGGGCAATCGCCCTTTTGTCGGTGGAAAAGTGGTAAAGCGCCAGCGGTTTTTCGCCCTGCCGGATCAGGCCAATGGCCTCGTCGAGCGTGTCGTATACCACAACCGGCAGCACGGGCCCAAAAAGCTCCTGCTGCATGCAGGGCGCTTTGGGAGAGACGGGGAAAAGCAGCGTTGGTTCAAACAGGCGCTTGGAAATATCAAAGCCGCCGCCGAAGGCAACGCGCTCCCCGGCCAGCAGCCCGGCCAGCCGTTCGGTGTGCCGCGGTGTAATAATGCGTGGCCAGTCGGCGGTGAGCCTGCCACCGGGATAATACAGTTTTTTGATGCTGCGCTTTAATTCCTGCACGAAACGCGGCGCAACGCTTTTTTGCACCAGAAGATAATCGAGCGCCACGCAGGTTTGCCCCGCATTTAAGAACTTGCCCCACGCAATGCGCCGGGCCGCCTGCGGCAGCGCGGCGGTTTCGTCGACGATGCAGGGCGATTTGCCGCCCAGCTCCAGAATAACCGGAGTCAAGTGCATGGCTGCTGCCTGCATCACCTGCCGCCCGACGGTGGGGCTGCCGGTAAAAAATATCAGATCAAAGCGTTCGTTTAACAGCGCGTCTGAAACGTCGTGTCCGCCGGTCAGCACCGTGACATGGCGGGGGTCAAAGGCCGCTCTGACAATGCGTGCCAACAGCGCCGAGGTGTGCGGCGTGTTGGAAGAGGGCTTTAGCACCGCGCAGTTGCCGGCCCCCACCGCGCCGATCAGTGGAGCGAGCGCCAGCAGCGCGGGATAGTTCCACGGTGACAGAATCAGCACCGTGCCCAGCGGCTCGGGACGCACGGACGCCCGTGCGGGGGCGTTTATAATACCGGCGTCGACCGGCCGTGCGGCGGCCCAGCGCGCCAGCGCGTGAATAGCGAGGAACAGCTCCTCCTGCAGCATAAGGAATTCACAGCTCCAGCTGTCGAAGGCACAGCGGCCAAAGTCCTTTTTAACGGCGTTATAAAAGGCCTGCTCGTTATGCTGTAGCGCGCTTTTCAAACGCAGCAAAGCCGCCTTGCGCGCGGCAACCGGCAGTGTCAGGCCGCGGCTAAAGTAATTGCGCATCTCATCAAGCGGTACGGTGGAACTCTTTTGTACCATAAAAAACGCCATCCTTATTATTGTTTTATTGTTAATGAATTTGAAGGGCCGTTCGTAATGTCGAAGCTGCTTTTTGCGCTGCTGCGTTGGTTGTTCTTGCCGGTCATAAAACAGCTTTACTAATTCCGTCCTGCTTTTCTGTTGAATTGACTATAAGTCGGGAACACAGCAATACGATTTATCATAACATGAAAAAGGAATAAAACCTTGTAGAAAGGAGCAAGACCATGCCACTTGTGGATATTGCCTACGACCGGCGTGCGGCGGTCGCCTATGCCAACCGCTGGGCTTATTTTCGCAACCCCAATTTCCTGGATTTTTCCGAGCTGGGGGGCGACTGTACCAATTTTGCATCCCAATGCCTGCTGGCGGGCGGCGCTGTGATGAATTACACCCCAACATTCGGCTGGTACTACATAGATTCAAATAATCGGGCGCCCGCGTGGACGGGCGTGGAGTATTTGTACAATTTTCTGACGACCAATAAGGACGTGGGGCCTTATGCCACCGACGCCGATATTTCGGCCATGCAGCCGGGCGATCTGGTGCAGCTCGATCTGGATAAGGGCCGCTTTCAGCACACGCCGGTTATTACCGAAATAAGAGGCATTGTGCCGACGATGAACAACATCTATGTGGCGGCACATTCGCAGGACGCCAACTGCCGGCCGCTTTCAAGCTACCTCATCCAGCGCGTGCGGTTTTTACATATTGAGGGCATACGTTACATGACCGAGCGCATCACGTCACAGACCAATCAGAATATGACGCAGGCTGCCCGAAGCACCCGGCAAACCTTTTAGCACAGGTCGTTAAGCCGCCCTATGCCGATAACGTGCGAAAAATTGGATGCCGGCCTGCTGTGCACCCAGTAAAAAGCTGCCGCAAAACACCGGGTTTTAATGCGTTGTCGGTATTATTATATAGCGCCGCAGAAGGGGCCGCAATCTAAAAGCGCCTTCTGCGACGTTTTATTTGACTTTAGACCGCTTTGTTTTTTATAATAGCCCTCAGAGGGTGAGAAATTTGAGACATGTTTTTATATTAAACCCCAAGGCGGGCAAAGCTGATTGCACGCCGGTGCTCAGTGCACAGATAAAGATGCTTTTTGACGGGCGCAACGAAGATTATGAGCTTGTGGTCACCCAATACCCCGGACATGCCGAGCAAATTGCGCGGCGCTGCGCCGCAGACGGCGTTGAAACCACGCTGTACGCCTGCGGCGGAGACGGCACCCTTGGCGAGGTGGCGCAGGTGCTGCCGGGCAACCCGCAGCTCATTCTTGCCCCGGTGCCTGCGGGCACCGGAAACGACTTTGTCCGCAGCCTTTGGCCGGGTGGCAAGGCGACTTTTTCGCTCGCGTCGCTGTTAAACGGGCGGGTTGTACCGTTTGACCTTTTAATGGCGGGGGATCGGGTGTCGTTAAACATTGCCTCGGTCGGGCTGGACGCCGCCATTGCGCAAAACATGGCGCGCTTTAAGCGCCTGCCGCTCATCAAGGGCGAAACGGCCTATATGCTGTCGCTGTTTTACTGCTTCTTTAGCGCAATGCGCTACCGCTATCAGTTCGAAATAGACGGTGTGCCTCAGCCCGAGGGGGATATGCTCTTCGCCGTTGCCGCCAACGGTCGGTACTACGGCGGCGGCTTTATGGCGGCCCCGCAGGCCGACTGGCAGGACGGGCTGATTGATTTTATACAAATTCCGGTTATCTCCCGCCTGCAGCTGCCTCCGATGATCGGCCGGTATAAGCGCGGTGAGCATCTGCAAACATACGATTTTATCCGGTTTGTCCGTTGCAGGCAGCTGCGCATTCTGTCGGACAAGCCGGTAGCCTTAAACCGCGACGGCGAGATTACACCCGCCGAAAATCCCGTTATAAAAATTCTGCCCGCCGCTGCAAGGCTGCTGATTCCGGCGCAGAATAAAGCGCCAAACCCCTGAAGGCATCGCTTTCAGGGGCTTTTTTTATTACCAAAGGCATCCGTTATAATATAGTCAGACCGATATTGGCGATGAATTTTTGCTGCTTTAATAGTGGCAGAAAAAACCGCACGACGTAAAAACAACGATGTTAAAATTAAAAACGCTGAAAAACACAAAAAAAGGCAGATTTGTCCCGTAGCCCAGTGACGCAATATTTTGTAAAATATAATTGTAAATTCAGTCGGTTGTTAATATTTTATGGCTATTACGCCCTGCCATCCTTTTAACGTATGTAATTCTGCCGCCCTTGAACAGCGCTTTGTTTAGGGGGCAGTTACATAAAAAATTTAGAGGAGGACTAAAATGAAACGCTTTATGTCTTTTGTTCTGGTACTCGCCATGGTATCTGTTATGTTTGCGGGCTGCGGCAGCAAAACCGCCTCCAGCGCACCGGCGCCCGCACCGGGCGAGCCGGCCGCAAGTACGGCCGGTGAATCCACGCCTGCGGTGGAATTGAGCGCAATCGAAAAGATTATTGCCGAGGCTGAGACCCTGCCGCTGGAGGAGCTGTACAAAAAGGCGATTGCCGAGTCCAACGGCAAGGTGCTGTACGGCATTGGCAACTCAAGCCGTGGCGCCACGGCCGGCACCAGCTTTGTCGAGGAGCTTAAAAAAATAGACCCCTCTTACAGCGGCAGCATTGAGTGGTCGCAACCTAAAAACAACTCCATCTTCACGCTGATTAACGCCGACATAAACAGCGCGACCCACACCTATTCCATGACCCTGATTCAGGACGGCAACCAAATTCAGAGCAAGATGCTTGCAACCGGCAACCTGCTCAATTACATTCCCAAGGAGTGGAAGGAGAGCAACGGCACCAATGATGAGGAAAACGGCCACCCGCTGGCGCTGCAAACCCTCAATAAGGTGTTCATGTTCAATAACCTCGGGGACGAAGCCTTTATGAACTGCTGGGATTTTGTCGGCGAAGGCTCGGCCCCGCTGTTTATGGGCGTCGACTCCGAGCCGGTTGGCAAAAACTTTCTGTACATGCTGACCAGCGACAAATATTCCACCTACCTTAAGGACGCCTATGACGCGCTCGACGCCGCCGGTCAGACCTACTTTAAGCCGGTTATCGACGAGGTTGCGGGCGATGTCGCAGCGCTTGGCCTGAGCGCGCCCAACGCTAAATATGCGTTGGCATGGATTAAGCTTTGGTGCCAGCAGTACAACGAGCAGACTGACGACGGCCCCATTTGCAACGAGCTTGTGACCACCTCGGCCGTGGGCGAAAGCGGCCTGCTGGTTTATTCCAAGCTGCGCTCCATTGAGGAGTCGGCCTCGGCTTCGGTCAATAATGTCACTGTAGCGGCTTATCAGGACGGCTACAAGGGCATTGGCGGCTATGCCTATAAGCATTACCTGCAAGTGGTTAAAACCTCTCCGCTGCCCTGGACCGCCTGCGCATTTATCGCCTACATGACCACCACCAAGGATGGTTTCCATGCGTGGGGTAAGGACATGGGCGGCTATTCCTCCAACCCGGCCATCAATCAGGATCACTCCAAGGACGGCTATGTCGACGGCAAGGATACCTTCCCGGCCAAGAATGACCGCGGCTATGACTGGTGGGTCGGCGCGGACGGCGGCCGTCTCGTGGTTGAAAACCCGCAGTATTGCGCCGAGGTTGCCTTTAACATGAGCGACTGGATCGACGTCGTCGGCTTTGAGGGCAAATAGTGCCCTAATCTGTTGGTATACGCATTAAGAATCTGTAAATTGCCGTAAAAGGGGTGTTTGCCGCACCCCTTTTACAGCAAAGGAGAGCATATGGAACATGCAGCAATAAAAAGGCCATCTCAGCTTCATATCGGTTTTACCAGAGCGCGCACCTATTTTTCAAAGCCGCAGAACCTTGTTTTGCTGCTGCTGGGCATTGTGCTGTCGGTTACGACCGTTGCGCCCATCATCTCAATTCTTGTAGATACAATCAAAGTGCACCCGGGGTCAGTCGACTCGGTCGCCACGGGGCTGACAAGCGGCTATACCCTTTTTAACTGGAAGGATCTTTTCACCGGCGCGCTACGCAAGGCAAACCTCTGGAACCCGCTTAAAAACACCCTTTTGCTGTCGGCCTTCTCCTGTCTGGGGGCCATTTTGTATGGCGGTGTTTTTGCCTATCTGGTCACCAGAACCAATCTTAAATTCAAAAAATATTTAAGCTCCATTTTTATTTTTCCATACATCATGCCGCAGTGGACGCTGGCCGTTGTGTGGCAGAACCTTTTTAACAGCAACGAGATCACCGGTGCGTCAAACGGCCTGCTGGTCACACTGCTTAACATTAAAATGCCTCTTTGGTGGTGCAAGGGTCTCTTCCCCTGCGTTGTGGTGCTCTCAATGCACTATGCCGCCTTTGCATACATTCTCATCGGCGGCATATTCCGCAACATGGACGCCAATCTTGAGGAAGCCGCAACCATTCTGAACACCCCTAAGCTCAAAACCTTTTTCCGCGTTACACTGCCTATGGTCACTCCGGCCGTCATGTCCACCATTCTGCTGGTGTTCGGCAGCGCAATGGGCAGCTACCCGGTGCCGCATTATCTGGGCCTGACCACCCTTTCGACCAAATACGTGGGTATGAACGTCAACCGCATCGGCGAGGCGAGTATTCTGGCCGTTATTATGATGCTGTTCGGTGTTGCGATTCTGCTGGTCAACCAGATGAGCACCAGCGGGCGCAAAAGCTACACCACCGTCACCGGTAAGTCGGGCCAGAGCAGTGAGATAGACCTTGGCCGCATCGGCAAATACGCCATTGCAATCCTTTTTATCGTCCTGACCGTTATGACCAGCATCTTCCCGATTATTTCGTTCGCGACTGAGACGTTTTTGCCTAACCCGGGTGACTACAGCTTTTTGACGACGGGCGCCCTGAGCAACCTGACCACAAAATGGTGGCTCACCTCCGAAAATGTAACCGAGAGCGGCATGTACGGGCAGTATGGCATTTTGTATAACACCACAATTAAAAACGCCTTTAAGGGCACGCTGATCGTAGCGGCCAGCTGCGCACTGCTGGCGGGCACCATCGGCATGCTGGTTGGTTACAGCGTCAGCAAAAACCGCCGGAGCAAATGGGCGGGCTATGTCAACAGCATGGCGTTTTTGCCCTATCTGCTGCCTTCGCTGGCGGTGGGCGTGTCGTTTTTCATCTTTGGCTCCAGCCTTGGTATTTACAATACATACCTGCTGCTGATTCTGGCAGGCGTCGTCAAATATATTCCGTTTGCCAGCCGCAGCTCGTTAAATTCCATGCTGCAGCTCAGCGGAGAGATTGAGGAAGCCGCCATCATACAGGATATTCCGTGGCATAAGCGCATGACCCGCATCATTATCACCATTCAGAAGGCGTCGATCATCAGCGGCAATATGCTGCCGTTTATGACCGCGCTGCGTGAGCTGACGCTGTTTATGCTGCTTTGCTCCCAGAACAAGATTCTGACCACGCTGCTCGACTATTTTGATGAAATGGGGCTTTACGCCTTCTCAAGCGGCATTAACCTGATGCTTATTCTCATCATCATCGTCTGCAACGTCATTGTCAACAAGCTCACCGGCGCCAGCCTGGACAAGGGAATTGGAGGAAACTGATATGCCTGAAATTGTGCTGAGTCATATTACCAAGCGATGGGATAAGTTTTATGCCGTCGACAACCTGAACCTGACGATTGCGGATAACGCGTTCGTCACGCTGCTGGGCCCCTCGGGCTGCGGCAAGACGACCATTCTGCGCATGATTGCAGGCCTTGAAACGCCGACCAACGGCAAAATTACGATTGGCGGCGTCACGGTGTTCGACAGCGAGCGGGGCATCAATGTTCCGCCCAACAAGCGGCGCGTGGGCTTTTTGTTCCAGAACTACGCGCTGTGGCCGAATATGACCGTCTACCAGAATATCTCCTTTGGCCTGAGTAATATCCGGGAGGAGATGGCCAGCGTCGATTTTGAAGCCCGCAAGGCGCACACGCTGATACGGGTGCTCAAAAAGCCGGCCGACGTTGTCAGAACCATTAACGAAAGCAAGGATAAAAAAGGAAAAATTGACCCGGCCCGCGTGCTGGTTAAATTAATTGACAGCTATGGCATATCGGTCTACACCGCCAAAGTGCTGCTCGGCTATAAGCTCAACGAGGCGCTCAACGCCGACGTGCTTGCAAAGGCGCACATTGCCGAGCTGGAAGCGCAGCTTGAGAACGCCCGAAAAAAACATGCGGCCGAGGGCGTTGCGCTCAACGACAAATTTGAGCTGACCCGGGACGGGCAGGTGCTCAGACAGGTGCGAAAGCTGACCGAGGAGGAAATTGACCTGATTGTGCGGCGCGTTTCCCGCGTTGTCAAAATCGGCATGTTTATGGACCGTTACCCCAGCGAGCTTTCGGGCGGGCAGCAGCAGCGCGTCGCCATTGCCCGCACGCTGGCGCCCGAGCCGGCGGTGCTTTTCATGGACGAGCCGCTTTCCAACCTTGACGCAAAGCTGCGCCTTGAAATGCGCTCCGAGTTGCAGCGGTTACATATCGACACCGGCAGCACCTTTATCTACGTCACGCACGACCAGATGGAGGCGATGACCCTCGCCACAAAAATCTGCCTCATCGACAACGGTGTTTTGCAGCAGTATGACGCGCCGCTGGACATTTACAACAAGCCCCGGAACTTGTTTGTCGCCGATTTTGTCGGCAACCCCGCCATCAACTTTATCGAAGCGCAGGGCAGCCAGCAGAGCGACGGCTCGGTTGCGATGACCTTTTTTGACGGCATGGCGGCGTCCTTTGTACCGGCTTGGCCGCTGGATCTTGAGCAGTGGGGCCAGGAGGCCGACCAGCAGGAACGCGAGCGGCTGGAGGCGGAGCGGCAAAAGCAGGGGGACAAAAAGAACGTTGAAAAAGGCAACAAGGATACGGCCTTTAAATATCATATTGCAAAGATCGGCGAAGCTGAGGCAATTGAGGACGACAGCCTGCCCGGCGACGACGACTTTGTCATCGGTGTGCGGCCGGAGTTTATCCATCTGAGCGAAAACGGCGCCATCGAGGGCGAAATATACAGCGCCATGCCCACCGGCATGGAGACAACCGTTAAAATCCGGGTGGGCGACTTCCTGCTCACGGGGGTGGTGTTTGGCGGCGTGCTCTATCAGATCGGCCAAAAGGTCAGAATGAGCTTTGGCGGCAACGCCATTGCATTGTTCAGCCGCAAAAACGGCAGAATGATTGCGTCGGGTTCTCTTAAAATTATATAACAGACGTACAGGCTGCCGCGGTTTGACTTCGGCAGCCGTGTCCGTCCCTGAAATCTGTATAAACGAATGGAGCAGACTATGATAAAGGCGGTTATTTTCGATCTTGACGGCGTGCTTGTGCATACCGACCGGTTGCATTATCAGGCATGGAAGGCGCTGGCCGACGGATTGGGCATCCCGTTTGACGAAGCGTTCAACCGGCGGCTGCGTGGGCTGTCGCGCATGGACAGTCTGGAAGAAATTCTTAAAAGTGTCAACCGTACCGATTCCTCCCAAGAAAAAAACCGGCTGGCGGCGCAGAAGAATGAGGCCTACAAGGCGCTGATTGCAGGCATGACGCCGGCGGATGTCCCTGTGGCAGTTTTGCGCACGCTCCAAACGCTCAGGGGGCAGGGGCTGCGCCTTGGGGTGGGCAGCAGCAGCCAAAACGCCCGCTTTATTCTAACGCGGACAGAGCTGGAGAATTTTTTTGACGCCGTGGCGGACGGCACGATGATTACCCGCGCAAAGCCCGACCCCGAGGTGTTTTTAAAGGCCGCGGCGCTTCTGGGGGTACCGCCGTGTGAAACGGCGGTTGTTGAGGATGCGCAGGCGGGCATAACGGCGGCCAAGGCCGGCGGGTTTATTGCGGTGGCGGTCGGAGATGCCATGACCTGCGGGCTTGCCGATGCCTCGCTGCCGCATTTTTCGGAGCTGCCGGCCTGTCTGGCGCCGTTTTGAGGGCGGTTGGAAGCAGACATTACGCCAAAAGACAGCTCGCCCTTGCAGCCTGTTTTTCCCGCTGCTATATTGCTTTTTGTCAGGCGCTGTCCCGCTTGCAATATCCGCCTTGCGGCACGTAAAACAATTCCACAAATGACAGCCTGCTTTTCGGGCTAATCGACTATAATGACGCGGAAAGCTTCTGCTTTAAATAAAATTGTGCTAAGATGAAAATATGGTCAGACGCTACATTGTAAAATGAAATGCGACAAACTTAAAAAACGCACTGTCTTGGCGGCCTATTTTCTGCGCCGCTGCGTTATCCTCCTTGGCGGGCGCCAGCCCGCCTGCGTCGTCTGGCTTTCGGCACAAAAAATAGCCGCTCCAATTCAGCTCCGCTTTTCAAGTTGGTCGACTATATAAGTTCAAAACGCTTTCAGGGAGGGTGCGATGCAAAATAAAATGCTGGCATTATTTTTGACTGCAACGGCGCTGCTTGGCGCCTGCGGTTCCAAAAGTGCCGTGGAATATGCGTTTTCTCCCGACGAGGCGGCACGTCTGGTTGTCTACACCTCTCACAAGCAGGAGATTTACGGCCCCATTATCAAGGAGTTTGAGGAGCGCACCGGCATATGGGTGCAGGTGGTCGACGGCGGCACCAGCGAAATGCTCGAGCGCATTGGATCGGAAAAGGATGCGCCGGTGGCCGACCTTATGTTTGGCGGCGGTATTGAGAGCCTGATGGCCTGCGCCGACTGCTTTGAGCCGTATGCGTGCAGTCAGGCAGCCCGCTTTCAAGATGGCCTGATGCCTCCAGACCAGCTGTGGACGCCCTTTTCGGTGCTTCCGATGGTCATTATCTACAACAAAAAGCTTGTGGCGCCAAACGAGGTAACCGGTTGGCACGACCTGTTGCTTGAAAAATGGCGGGACAAAATTGCCTTTGCCGACCCGAACACGTCCGGTTCAAGCTATACGGCGGTCATGACGCTGATTCAATGTTTGGGCAAGGACGA
>JAEWYJ010000157.1 GCA_023395695.1 Bacillota bacterium
CAAGACCGACGTATCGGTGCTCAAGACCGATGTATCGGAACTCAAGACCGACGTATCGGAACTCAAGACCGACATGGTGGAAGTTAAAACCGATATAAAGGAATTGAAGGCTGACGTTAGTCAGATAAAAGAAAAGGTCGACGTTCTATACGACTGGGTGGACGACGTCGATTTAAATGTAAAGCGCCTCCAAAACCCACAAACGGCATAAGGTTAAGACCCCACAGCTCAGAACTGTGGGGTTTAGTTTTATCTTCGGCTTAGGGCGTTCGTAGGCAGAAACACTTACACCAGAGGGGAATTTAATGAAATTTATATAAATCGACAATACTCAACAAAAATAGTTGTACATAATGCCATGTTAAGAAAATATGGAAATGGGCGATTAATTTAGTGAACGGGTGAAACCGCTCAATAGCAGGTTTGGGACGCAGGGCCCGCGTTCCCGGACCGGCGAATATAAAAACAGCAGGGCAACGGATGGCCCGGCTGTCAAAAAAATTATCATGGAGGAAAACAAAATGGTCGTACAGCATAACATTATGGCGTTAAACGCCTACAACAGACTGGCTGCGAATAACAGCTCGGTTTCCAAGAACCTTGAGAAGCTCTCCTCGGGCTACAAGATTAACCGCGCGGGCGACGACGCCGCCGGACTCGCTATCTCTGAAAAGATGAGAGCGCAGATCACCGGCCTTGAGCGCGCAAGCGACAACGCACAGGACGGCATCTCGCTGGTTCAGACCGCTGAAGGTGCCTTGACCGAAGTGCACAGCATGCTCAACCGTATGGTCGAGCTGGCTACCCAGTCCTCGAACGGCACCTTTGACAACCAGACCGACCGCGCCAACCTGCAGTCTGAGATTGAGTCGCTGCAGAGCGAAATTGACCGTATTGCCAAGGAGACCAACTTTAACGGCATTAACCTGCTCGACGGCTCGCTGGGCGCTGCCGCAGCCGAGACGGTTGTTACCGGCGAGGACAAGCAGGCGACCCTTGCGCTGGCCAGCGCTGGCGCTGCCAAGGTAAGCAACGTAAACCTGAGCGCCGCTAAGGGCGTTAAGCAGGACAACGCGCTGGAGCTGACTATTACCGATAATACCGGCACTAAAGCTACCGGTACCTCTACGGAAACTAACGGTCAAACGGTAAAGCTTGACTCGGCAACTAACAGCGCAGCTTTAAATGGCAAAAAGGTCGTTATTACGGTTAGCTCGGGTGCAACAGAAACCACGGCTACTGTGGATAATGGCGACCCCGATCAAATTAACGTTGTTCTCAAGGGCGATGCTATTACCACTGATTATGGCGCTGCCGGGACAGACGCGGGCACCAAGGTCGGTGATGCGGTTAAGGCTGCATTGCGGGATTTGGGCGGCGACTGGGCCGGTGTGGAGCTGACGATAGGCGCAAACCTTACTGGTGTGGTGACAACCTCCGACACATGGACTGTAACCATGGGTTCAGGTGCGGCAGATACAAAAACCGTCGCGATCAGCGATGGAACCAATACCTATACCAAGGCTAACGTGGAAGGTTTGGCGAACGGTGACACGGTTACCGTTGACGGCGGCGCTAATGGCAGCATTACCTTTACCCTTAAGGATGTTGCTGCCACTGCCGGTGTTACCCTCGGTACCGCCGACGTTAAGGCGGAGGCTACTGCATCCACGACCACCCTTGACTTTACCGGCAAGATTGGCGAGGCCGTCTACGGCAGCACCGTCAAGATTGGCGAAAAGACCTACGAGTTTGTCAAGGCCGGCGGCACCGCTGCCGATGGCAACGAGGCCATTCAGCTGAGCAAGAACGCCACCGACGCAGAGATTGCCGGTGCGCTCAAGAACGCCGTGGGCGACGTTGCGGGCTACACTGCGGCACTGGAGGACGGCAAGCTGACCTACACCTCTACGGCGACCGGCGTTGACGCCGAAGCGCTTGAGGTTAAGCAGACCGGCACCGGCCTGAACCTGCAGATTGGCGATACCGCCTCGCAGCGCATCTCGGTCAAGGTTGAAAGCAGAGACAGCAAGACCCTTGGCGTTGACGTTTCCAAGGTTGACATCAGCAGCGAGACCGGCGCTACCAAGTCGCTGCAGATTATCAAGGACGCCATCAACAAGGTTTCTTCCACCCGTTCCGACCTCGGTGCGATCCAGAATCGCCTCGAGTACACGGTTAACAACCTGGCCACCACCACCGAGAACCTGACCTCCGCCGAAGCCCGTATCCGCGATACCGACATGGCGAAGGAAATGATGGCCTACACCAAGAACAACGTTCTGTCGCAGGCCGCTCAGGCTATGCTCGCGCAGGCCAACCAGCAGCCCCAGCAGGTGCTGCAGCTGCTCCAGTAATTTGCACCATAGTCTGGTTGCCGCTTAATCGCATCAACCGCTTCGTGCACATGAGCAAAGCAATAATAACGCCCGGGCTGTCAACAGCCCGGGCGTTATTGCTTCGGTTATAGGTACAAATAAAGGGAGAAGACGGTTTTTGCCCGGGCCGAGGGAATCGAACATTATCTCACAAGCTCCAATTTACGGATGCTTTGGCTATGCTGTGCCATAACGGCTTTTATAACCTCGGTGTCTGACTTGACGTCTGCCAAGGTTTTTTCCGCCCGGTCAAAGGCTTTAAAGCGTATTACGTTATCTTCCTGCGCTTCAATAAGCAGTTTAAGCTTGCGGTCAACCTCATTTTCCTGCACCATTTCAATTTTAGTTACGCGCTGTTTAACCTCGGACAATTCTTGTTTGACCTCACCCATGTCCTGCTTAAGAACAGAAACGTCCTGCTTAAGGCCCGAAACGTCTTGCTTAAGAACAGAAACGTCCTCCTTAAGGCCAGAAACATCATCCTTAAGAACAGAAACGTCCTCCTTAAGGCCCGAAACATCCTGTCTAACTTCTTTCAGCTCCTGTTTAATGCCCGATAAATCCTCTTTTATTGGCTCCAGCATGGTTTGCATGGCCTTTAAAATTTGCTCGTCTGACATAAGGACTACCGCCTTTCTCCTAAGCTTGGCAAATTCAGTATAGCATAAAAAGCGGCTAAGGCTGCTTTTTCTTATAAAACTTATTCTCGGTGCCGTTTTTCAGGCGCTTTATGTTCTCGCGGTGGTTATAAATAATCAGCAGCGCAATGCCGCAGGCCAGAAGCAGCTCCATCGGTGAGAGGGCGCCGTTTTTCAGCAGCATGCTGCCCGCCAGCAGCAGCGGGAACAGCACCGCGCCCGAAAGCGAGGCCAGCGAGACAAAGCCCGAAGCCCCCGCTATTAACATACCCACGGCAAATACCACGCCGAACACAGGCGGGTTAACGGCGCAGACGGCCCCCAGACCGGTAGCGACGCCCTTGCCGCCCTTAAAATGAAAATACAGCGGGAACATATGCCCTAAAATGGCTGCGTAGCCCGCCAGATAGGCCCCGTAGGTTTGCTGTGCCCCGGCCCCGAGCAGCGAGAACAGCAGGCGTCCCAGCCAAACAGCCAATACGCCTTTGAGAATGTCGCCCGCAAAGGTCAGCGCCGCCGCCTTTGCGCCGTAGGTGCGCAGCATGTTGGTGGTTCCGGCGTTGCCGCTGCCGTGGCTGCGGATATCCTCGCCGAAAAAAAAGGTGGAAAACAGCACGGCGCAGTTGACGCTGCCCAGCAGATAGGCGACGGCCGCCGCAGCAAGAGAAGCTGGCATCCATTCCATAAAAGTGTTCGCCCCTTTAGTTTTTCAGGCTTTGCATTGGCGCGGGGATATAGCCGCCGCGACGAATCATCTTTTCGGGCGAGAAGCCGTTGACCGGCATAACCGGGCCGCCGCCCAAAAGCCCGCCAAAGTTAAGCTCGTCGCCGACTTTATAGCCCACGGCGGGAATAACCCGCACAGCGGTGGTCTTTTGGTTGACCATGCCAATGGCGGCCTCGTCCGCAATAATGCCGGAAATAGTCTCGGCCGTGGTGTCCCCCGGCAGCATAATCATATCCAGACCCACCGAGCAGACCGAGGTCATCGCCTCCAGCTTTTCGAGCGACAGCGCCCCCACTCTGGCCGCATCCATCATGCCCGCATCCTCAGACACAGGAATAAACGCACCCGAAAGGCCGCCTACACGCCCGGAGGCCATAACGCCGCCCTTTTTGACTGCGTCGTTTAACAGCGCCAGACAGGCGGTGGTACCGGGGCCGCCGCAGCGCTCAAGGCCCATTTCCTCAAGGATGTGCGCAACCGAGTCGCCGACGGCCGGTGTGGGCGCCAGAGACAGGTCAATAATGCCAAACGGTACGCCGAGCCGTTCGGAGGCCTCAGCCCCGACCAGCTGGCCCATGCGGGTAATTTTAAAGGCGGTTTTCTTGACAATGTCGGCAATCTGGTGAATCGGCAGGTCGGCGCTCGCGCGCGAAAGCGCCGCGCGTACGACGCCGGGGCCGGACACGCCGACGTTGATGATGCAGTCCGGCTCGCTGATGCCGTGGAAAGCGCCCGCCATAAAGGGGTTATCCTCCGGGGCATTGCACAGCACCACCAGCTTGGCGCAGCCAATGGACTGGCGCTCTGCGGTGAGCGCCGCCGTCTCCTTGACGATGCGGCCCATGAGTGCAACCGCATCCATATTAATACCGGCCTTGGTAGAGCCGATGTTGACCGAGGTGCACAGCAGGTCGGTTTCGGCCATGGCGCGCGGAATGGAGCGAATCAGCTCCAAATCTCCGGCGGAAAAGCCCTTTTGCACCAGCGCTGAATAGCCGCCGATAAAGTTGACGCCGATGGTGTTGGCCGCTTTCTGAAGCGCATGGGCATATTTGACCGGATCGCCGCCCGAAACGCCGGCCAGCAGTGCGATGGGTGTGACCGCCACACGCTTGTTGATAATTGGAATGCCGTACATCCGCTCAATATCCTGACCGGTTTTGACAAGGTTTTTCGCCAGACGGGTAATCTTGTCATAGACCTTCTGGCAGGAGCGGTCAATGTCGCTGTCGGCACAGTCAAGCAGAGAAATACCCATCGTAATGGTGCGGATATCCAGACATTCGTCCTGAATCATCTGCACCGTTTCGAGGATGTCGTTGATATTCAGCATAGGTTCCCCTTCTCCTTAAATACGGTGCATGGCGTTGAAAATATCCTCATGCATAATATGTGCGATAAGGCCCATCTCCCTGATTGCAGTCTGCATCTCTTCGGAAAGCGCCGCGAATTCGCACGAAAGCTTTGAGATGTCGGCGAGCATGACCATTGAGAAATAGTCCCCCATAACAGTTTGCGTAACGTCGATGATGTTGGCGTTGTGCGCGGCGCAAATACCGGCGGCCTTTGCAAGAACGCCTACGGTGTCGCGTCCGACGACGGTGATAACAGCATTCATGAACAGATTCCTCCTTAAAATAGGGCGTGCAAATCAAGTGCTTATATAGAATATAGATATCGATAGTACATCATAACATAAAACAGCGTGGGAAAACAATTCCCCACGCTGTTTTTCGCTTTTAATAACCTAAATTTTCTCCGATAATAATGACCTCGGTACATTCAAAGCCGTTCATTGGCTGCATATAAATGACCATGCTGCGGCAGATGCGCTCAGGGCTGCTGCAATCATGACATTTGCCGGTTGCAACGCAGGGCGTTTTACGGTTCAGGCGTTTGGCGTTGGCGGGGGCCGCCACGTTGCGCGCGCGGTCAATGGCGGCGGAAAGATCCGGCGCAATTTTGTTGATGCCGCAGACAAAATAAAGCTTTTTGCCGCCATACAGGCTGGCCGAAACACGATTCCCCACCCCGTCTATATTGACAAGCTCCCCTGTCTCCGAGACGGCGTTTACCGATGTAATAAAGGTGGTGAATTCCGAAAAGCGGCTGATATCGGTAGGGTTTTTCCAATGCCAGCGAACGGTATTCTCTTTTTCGAGCTGTTCGCAGAGTCCCATATCTTTAAGCGTAATGGAACCGCCAAAACCGATTGTCTCGCCTTTTAGCGCAGAACACAGATAATCGCCGGCCTCTGCGGCCGTTTCAAAATATTGCGCGGAAAAACCACGGCCTTTCAAATTCTTAAGCAGTCTGGTGCAATCCATTGGGCATCTTCCTCTCATTTGTTTGTTTAGTCTATTTTCGCACAGGGGGTTCGCAAAATCAATATTCCGCCCAACATTTGCCTTGCGCCCAATGTCGGTGTATGCAGTTTGGGGCTGCGCAATTAAATTTTAGGCGCGGTATTCACCAAGCAAAATGCCTGATTGGCAAGAGGTTTTGTGCTAATCAATGGCAATCCCCCGGCATGCTGGACGCGTGCAGAGCATTTTTAATGCCGTATAACATAAAGGGTTGTTGTTAAGACCGCTTTTCAGCCGTGAATAGCGCTTTTCAGGCAGATTGTACCGCTGCACAGGCCAATTTTGTGTTATAATCACCTTAACACCGCAGTGTTGCCACACCATAGAACCTATTGCTGCCGTGCGCAGAGACGGCAGCAGAACAAGGAGGCGCTTTAATTGGCGATTATTTTTGACGGCCACACACATTCACGGCATTCCTTTGATGGGAGCGAGACGATAGAGGCCATGTGCAGCGCGGCTGTTGCAGCGGGGGTACGCGGCCTTACCGTAACCGACCACTGTGATTTGGGGGTATATGCCCTGCCCGACTGGCGTGAGCGCTTGATGGGCGCAGCGGCGGAGATTGAGACGGCACGCGCGTCCTTTAAAGGACGGCTGACGCTGTCTTACGGCGTGGAGCTGGGGCAGGCCATCCACGACATGCCGGCGGCGCAGCAGGTTTTGGCGCTGGCCGATTATGACGTGGTGCTGGGTTCTCTGCATAATTTGCACCAAACCGAGGATTTTTATTTCTTGCAGGCGAAAACCAATGATAAAAAAACGCTGCTGGAGCGCTATTTTGAAGAGCTGCTGCAGCTGGCTAAAACCGACACCTTTGATGTGCTGGCGCATATTACCTATGCCTACCGCTATATGGGCTATGGCGGTGACGTTCCGCCCATACAAAGCTTTGAACCGCTGCTGCGTGAGATTTTTGCCGCGCTTGTCCGCAACGGAAGGGCGCTGGAGCTAAACACCTCAGGCCTTTACCGCAGCCCCAAGGCGCGCGCTATGCCCGACCTGTGGGAGCTAAAGCTGTTTAAGGCATGCGGTGGCGAGCTGGTGGCGTTGGGCTCCGATGCGCATGTGGCAACGAATATTGGGCGCGGCCTCGAAGAGGGCCAGCAGCTCATGCGCGAAGCGGGCTTTTCATATCAGGCCGTCTATCAGGCGCGCAAGCCGGTGCTGCACAAGCTCGGCTAAGAGCAGAGCGTCGTATGGGCTGGCAGCGTGCGGACAATCCCGCGTGTTATATAGTGGCAGGCAAATTCCCGCTGCGGCCGGCATGCGCGGCTGTTACGGGCATAATAAAAGGCCGTAACGGCCAAAGAAAATTTGTATTATAACGGAGGACTACGACAATGATAAACATAAGCACTGCACAGGCTGGCTCTATCGCTATCATCGGCGGTGCGGACGGCCCGACGGCGGTTTATGTGGCGGGTAGGCTGGGGCCTTTGGCATGGGCGGCCGGGTTGGCGGCAGCGGCGGTTCTGGCGCTGCTTATCTGGTTGCTTTTAAAGCATAAATAATGCGTCGGGCGAATATTTTGCTGAAAAATTGAACGACCCTGTGCCTTGCCGGCCACAAAAAGCATCCTAGCCGGCATGGTCTTTCTATTAACAAATTTATAGCCAACTAACTTGAAAAGCGTCCCGGCATTGGCGTTTTTTCAAATTAATCGGCTATAAACGGCGGCCGCAGGCTTAATGTCTGGGCCGCCGTTTGCGTGTCATTATAATCTCCGGTAGCGCTCGGGGCGTATTTTGCCGCTTTCAAGCGCGTAAGAAAGCTGGCCGATCATCTTTTGGCGGTCACGGTTTAACACACCTGCCAACGCCACGTAATTTGAGACATGGTTTGAACGCAGTACAGTGCCCTCGCTGTCTACAGATTCTAAAAACAGCTTTTGTTCCTGCAAATACTCCAATGGCGAAAGAATTTCAAACCGTCCCTCCAGATAATCCTGCGCCAGCGGCGTGCCCGCTTCCAGATGCAGCGTCAGCAGGCCCAGATAGTCCGGCTTGGCCGCCGTAACCAGTTCGGCCGACTTTACGGCGTGCTCACGCGTTTTGGGCCGTCCGCCAAGGCCGGTAATCAGCGTCATTGAGACCTTAAGACCCGCAGCCTTTAACCGCAGGCAGGCCTCGACAATCTCGGCGGCGGTAACGCCCTTTTTGACGTCCTGCAAAATCTCGTCGCTGCCCGACTCGGCGCCGATATAAACCATCTCCAGCCCGTGTTCTCTGAGCGCGACAAGCTCATCGTGAGATTTCAGCAGCACATCCTGCGCCGCGCCGTACACGGTAATGCGCTCCAAGCGTGGGAACAGCGCGTAGGCTTTATCAAGAATGGTAATAATATCGGGCGTTTTAACGACCAACGCGTCGCCGTCCGCTAAAAAGATGCGGTCGACATCGAGCCGATGGCTTTGGCTGACCTCCTCAAGGTCGGCTATCACATCGGCCAGCGGCCGTACGCGGAAGGTTTTGCGCTTGTACATTGTGCAAAAGGTGCAGGTGTTGCGGGCGCAGCCGATGGTAAGCTGAACAATCAGGCTGTGCGCCTCGCTTGGCGGGCGGTAAACATCCCCTTCGTATCTCATGTTAAAAAGAATCTCCTTTAAATGCGTAGTTTATGGGCCTTTTCTGCGCAGCGAGGAGGATGGCAGCCCTAATTCCTCGCGATATTTTGCCACTGTCCGGCGGGCAATGACCGTTTTATCCTTCTGGAGCAGTATGGCCAGCGCACTGTCGGAAAGCGGATGGCACGGATCCTCAGCCTCAATCAGGCTCTTAATCTGATCCTTAACCGAGCGGCTACCCGCGCTCTGGCCGCCCGCATCGTCGGGCAACGCGCGGGAAAAGAAATGCTTAAAGGGGAAAACCCCGAATTTACATTCAATATATTTGCCGTTAACCGAACGGCTGACCGTTGATTCATGCACGCCAAGCTCTTCCGCAATGTCCTGCAGGCGCAGCGGCAGAATGTCTCCTGCCCGCAGAAAAAAATCCCTTTGCCGGCGCACAATGGTTTTTGCAATTTGCTCAATGGTGTCCCGCCGGGTTTTAATCGCCTTTGTCACCCACATAGCCTGAGAGAGCTTGCGTTCGACGTAATCCTTGGCCTCGTCGTTTTTCTCGCAAAGCGAGAGATAGCTGCGGTTGACGTTAATATGTGCGCTGTAGCGGTCGTTATACCGGCAGGAGAGCGCGCCGTCCTGCTCAATAACGGTCACATCCGGCAGAATGTAAACCGCGGGGCGGTTGCCAAAGCAAAAGGCCGGGCGGGGCTGAAGCGTTTTAATCAACTCATAAAATACGCGGATCTTTTGAGCGGAACAGCCAAGCGCACCGGCAATTTTTTGAAAATGTCCGCGCGGCAGCTCCTGCAGATGGTCCGCTATCAGGCGATAAATCAGCGGGTCGTCAACGCCCCGGCGTTTTAACTGAATCGTCAGCGTTTCGGCAAGATCCTTTGCGCCAATACCCGGCGGGTCAAGCGTTTTAAGGTAGGCGATGGCCTCCTGCGCCAGAACCAAATCGACATAAAAGGTCTGCGCAGCCTGTTCGGCGCTCAGCGTCAGATAGCCGTTTTCATCAAGCGAACAGATCAGCTTTTCCAGAATAGAAAGCTCTACCCGCGTCAGGCTGAAATCGAACTGATTCCTCAAATAAGCCTGCAGGTCATAGGGGTCGTCGGCTTGCAGCGACGGCTCGGGCCGGCCGCTGTCGTTATAGTCGGCAGGGTCTTCGTCTGGGCGCAGCACCGGCTTTGAAACCAGCCATTGTGCCGTGGCCAGCGGATTGACTTCCTCCGGCGTGGCGCTGGAGCCGGGCGCCAGTACGTCAATGAGCGGATTTTCGGTCTCAATCTCACTCAGCCGCTCGTTAAGCTCCTGAATATTCATTTGAAGAAGGGTGACATACTGTATTTGCTGCATGGATATATTCTGGCGCAGCTCCTGTTTTTGGCGCTGCTCTAAAAACCCGGTAACAGACACGATCCCCTCTCCTTTCTGTAATAATACGCCTGAGATTAACTATATTATGACGGATTTTTTTCTGTTTTGCAAGCGATATGATTTAACAGTTCTTCCATTCAAAAGCCGTTAATATATAAATCCGGCAGGGTATTGTCATAACCTGCACAGAGTGCTGCGTGAATTTTTAGACCTGTAAAGTCTAAAAATGTCGTCAAATGTGTATATAGCCGTCTGACTTAAAAATTAGCCCTGCCATTACAAGCAACTTTTTAAGCTGGCAAGTCGTAAAATCAGTCCGGCAATAAAGAACAGGAAAAGCGCTTATGCAAAAAAGGCTGCAAGGGCAGCCTTTTTTGTGTTGTGACAGGATAACAGCTGCTGCGGCATAAGGCATTTTGCCATAGGCCCTTTTTAAAAAAGCGTGGGAATAAAGCAATTTATTCCCATGGCTGCAAGAAATGCACAGCTTGCCAAGGCGGGCGTGCCCGCACGCCCGCCTTGGCAAGGGGACGGTTTTTGTTATAGCGGTCGTACAGCGCCAGATTTACTCCAGCTGTAAATAGACCGAGGCCTTAAATATGCCGTCCTTTTCTTCAAAGCGGGCATTGCCGCCGTGCCGCCTGGCCACCGCCGCAATAGAGGATATGCCAATGCCGTTGTCCGCCCGCTTGGAGGACATAAACGCGCCATGGCATTTTTTAATGCTGCCGGTAAAGCTGTTGTCTGCCGTAATAGTTAAAACGTCATATTGCAGCGAGCTGCCAATATGAATAAACCGCCTGCCGCCGGTCATGCGCTGGCAGGCCTCCACGGCATTTTCCATAAGGTTGCCGACTACGACGCATAAATCGCTTTCGATAGCTGCGTTCAATGCGCCCGGAACGGTCAGGCTCAGGGAAATTGCAACGCCTGCCTGTTGCGCCATGCCAAGGTAGTAGGCGGCAACGGCATTAACCGCATAGTTTTCACACAACCGGGTTTCCTCTCCGGAGGGTATTTTTGCCACTAGGCCGTCAATATAGGCATTAAGCTTACGCTCGTCTGCCGTTAAGCGCCGCAGCACAGTCAGCTGGTGGCGCAGGTCGTGCCGCTGGGCTTTTACCAGCTCGTCATTTTCCGTAAGCTTCTGATATTGCAGCCGCTGGAGAGCAAG
>JAEWYJ010000298.1 GCA_023395695.1 Bacillota bacterium
GTAGAAAGCGACACCAGCTGCTCCTCGGTAATATCGGGACGCACCGTTACACGGTAGGTCTTTGAAATGTGGTGGCTCGGATGCATAATCAAATTGGCAAATTCGCCGTCGTTGGTCAGCAGCAGCACACCTTCGCTGTCCTTATCCAACCGGCCAATCGGGTATACTCTGGCGGGAATTTCTGAAATAAGCTGCGCCACGCAATGCCTGCCCAGCTCATCCGAAAGCGTGGTGACATAGCCGCGGGGCTTATTGAGCATGATGTAAAGCTTTTTGGCCCGCTTTTCAAACACAACCCGCTCGCCGTCAATATGAATAATATCCCGCGCGGGGTCAACGCTCTGGCCCAGACCGGCCTTGCGGCCGTTGACGGTAATTCTTCCCTCTTCAATAAACTGCTCGGCCTTGCGGCGTGACAGAATGCCGTTATCCGACAGCACCTTGTGTATTCTCATATTTTTATGACCGTCCCTTTCCTGCACGTAAGGCACAAAATGGCCATGTGGTAAAGGCCATTTTGCGCCGGGCTTTGCGGCCGCCTCCAATACCGGCAGCACGCATTGATATGTGAAATTCAGGCTGATTTTAAGATACCCCTTCGGCCGCCTGTTTTTGCCTCTTCTGCTCTAAATTAGGATCCCATCGCTCGTTGAGCGGAAAACGATAATTCTGGGGAAAGGCGAAAAAGTCCTTAACGCGCTGGACAATACTGCGCGTTTCGGGGAATCTGGCTGGACGCTCCTGCGCCGTAACCAGCGGCGTGACCGAAAGCGGCACATCGCCAAGCATAACCGTGGCTTTGCCGACAACCTGCCCCTGGGGAGCGGGCGCGTAGATAAACTTTTCAAGCGCTATGCTCAGGCGCACGTGCGTGCGCTCCTGCGCCGTAAGATAAGCGCCGGGCGCCCACAGCGGCTTTACCCCCACCCGCTGCTCGGTTGAACCGGTCACCGGCACCGAAAGCTGGCCGAGCATCTCCTGAAAATCGACAAACCCCAGCTCCGCAAAGCTTTGGTCATACGCGGTTTTATGCACGCCAAAATCGTTGGGGCAATTGAGCGTTACAGCGATAAGCGTCAGCCCGTTGCGTTCCGCCGCCGAAACAAGACAGCGCCCGGCCGCCTTGGTAAAGCCGGTCTTTATGCCGATGCAGTCCTCGCTCTGCCACAGCAGGCGGTTGTGGTTGGTCAGCCAGCGGTGATAGGGCGGGTTGCCGTAATACAGCTTTGCCGATTTAGAGCGCACCATTTCGCCAAAGTCGTCGTTTTGCAGCGCATAGCGCGACAGCAGCGCAAGGTCAAAGGCCGTGGTGTAATGCTCCCCCGTTTCCAGCCCCGAGGGACTGGAAAAATGAGTGTTAAGCATGCCTATTTCTTCGGCCTTGGCGTTCATGCGCACAACAAACGCCTCTATGCTTTGGTCTATGCGCACCGCCGCCGCATTAGCGGCGTCGTTACCGGAGGCCAACAGCATCCCCCAGGCCAGCGTGCGCAGTGTAACCTGGTCGCCTACCTGCAAGCCCATTGAGCTGCCCTCGACTATGATGGCATTGGGATCGACGACAAAAACGTCGTCTAGGCCCTCCTGCTCCAGGGTCAGAATAGCCGTCATAATTTTGGTCGTGCTGGCGTTCAACAGCCTTTCGTGGCTGTCCTTTTCATAAAGCACCCGCCCGCTTGAAGCCTCGATAAGCACGGCGCCCTTTGCCGAGGTAAAACCGTCGGCCGCCAGCGACCGATGTACACCGCACATCAGCATCAGCGCCAGCAGAATAGAAATCATTCGCTTTTTCATTAATTTCACCCGCCTCATTAAAAAAACATATTCTGTGCGGGCGCAAAAAATGATTCACTTTTAGCCGGGTTCTATCCGGTAAGGCCGTGGGCGTGCGGCGCCAAATATTTTGCTGCCGTACGCAAAGGGAGAATCCCGCCTGTCCGCGCACATTGGCGGGGAGCGTTTAAGCCTCCTGCGTTTGGTTGTTCTTTTTGCCGAACTGGTCCTGTATAATGCCCGAAACCTTATCAATTACCCCCGGCATCATGTTCACAACACGGTCAGCGGTGTTGTCGGCCGTCTGAAGCTGCAAAAGCCTAACGTCGCCCTTTGAAACGACCAGAAAAGCCAGCGGCTGAATGGTCACCCCGCCGCCCGAGCCGCCGCCAAAGGGGCTGACGGGCTTAGCGGTCGGCAGCTCCGACCCACCGGTCGCAAAGCCAAAGCTCACCTTTGAAATTGGAATAATGGTGGTGCCATCCGACATGGTAAGCGCTTCCCCGATGATGGTGTTGACGTCCACAAGCTTTTTCAGGTTTTCAAGCGAAGCCTCAAGCACCTCGCTCAAGGGGTGTTTCTTTTCCATTCTGATCTTCCTTTCGCGCGTCGGCCGTCTCGCCGCCGCTTTTCTTCAACGTCTTATTATTGCGTAATTTTAAAAACAGCGGCAGGGCCGAAACCAGCCCCCAAAAAGCAATTTGCACCCCTGCGGCCAGCAGCGCAAACGGCGCGAGGCGCAACTCTCCGGAATAGCTTGTCTCGCTTTTAGCCACACCAAAGCCCGGAAGAATCTCAATTTGGTCGGCCTTGAGCCGGATAAGCTCTTCAACCAGCGCCACGGCGGTAAACACCTGCGCATTGACCTTGCCAAATTTAATTGCGGTTTCGGCAGCGTCCTGTCCCGCTACAATCATACACATACGGAATTTCGCCAGCGAGGTGCGGCGCAGCAGGCGGCGCACGGCGGGGCTGGTACGCCGCAACAGTATGCGCAACAGCTCAAAAAGCTCTTGCAGCGTGTAGGATAACGCGCGCTTCTCGCGGGCTTTTTTCTTTTTGGGCTTTTCACCCGCAGACGCCGCTTTCCCGGCTGATTTTTCGCCCTTGGGAATAATGCCCCTTTTAAACCAAAAATATTTAACGACAACGGTTAATTCCGGCTCGGAATTAACATATAGCCGGACAGGCACCAGCAAAAGCAAAAAAATCAGCAGCAAAATACATCCGAATATCTTCATGCCGCTCCCATCCTATTCTCTGACGACCTCAAGTTGTTCGTCAAGCCCTATCTGCCCTTCTATCAGGTCGTCGGGCAAATCCTCGTCCGGCATACCGGTTATGGCCGTCGTCGGCAGCTCTTCGAGCGACGAGAGACCAAAGGTGCGCAGAAAATGGGCCGTGGTGCGGTAGGCAATCGGCCTGCCGGGCAGCTCAAGGCGCCCTTCCTCCTCCAGCAGCCCTTTTTCAATCAGGCTGGCGACAATGCCGCTGGAGTCGACACCGCGCACCTGCTCAACGTAGGCGCGGGTCACCGGCTGATTATAAGCCACCGCCGCCAGCACCTCCAGCGCCGCAGGCGAAAGCGAGACGTTGCGCCGCTCCTGCATGACCTTGCGGATATCCTCGGTATATTCCCGGCGGGTAGCCAGCTGGTATTGCCCGCCCAAATTCAAAATCTGCAACGCGCCGTCCTGCATGTCCAGCGTGTCGCGCAGGTGCTCAATTAACCCGCGTACGCCGTCGGCATTCATCTCCAGCGCCTCGGCAATGCGCTCCGGCGCAATCGGCTCGCCCACGGCAAACAGCACCGCTAGCAGCGTTTGTTCCTTTTTGCTCATACCGGCTCCTCTTGTTTTAATGTTTTTGCCGCACGGTTAAAGCGAACCGTCTCACCGTCGCTTGACAGGGTAATGCGCCCGCCCTTAATAAGCTCAAGCACCGCCAAAAACGTCGCTACCAGCTCACTGCGGTCTCGCTGGTCCTCAAACAGTGCGTCAAACCGGCTGGTGGGGTTACGGTAAAGCTTACGCATCAAATGAATAATGCGCGAGGATACCGAAACCACTCTGCGCTTAACAATGCCGGAAAAAGCGGCAGGGCGCAGGGCCTGACGGCGAACCGCTCTGCCGGAGGTGGCCGACACTGCGTCAAGCAGCACCGACGCCGGATGGGTCAGCCGATAAGTCGGGTCGGTCTCAAGCGGCATGGGGGCGCGTACATAAAGACGGTGCTCCTGTGCCAGCAGCCCAAGCTGCTGCGCCGCCAGCTTACAGAGCTGGTATTCCATCAGCTCACCGGTCAGACGGCCTTTAAGGTCATCTGCTTCCTCCTCATGGCGCGGCAGCAGCATGACGGTTTTAATGTGCACAAGGCGGGCGGCCATTTCAAGAAATTCGCTTGTGACCTCTAAATCGCGGTCCTCGCGTTGCTCTATAAAATCGAGATACTGCCGCAGCAGCTCCGAAATTTCAATATTTAAAATATCCAGCTTGTGCTTGGCGATCAGATGCAGCAGCAGGTCAAGCGGGCCTTCAAAGTCGGAAAGCCGAAAGGAAAGCTGTGTCATGGGCGTTCCGTTCCTTTCTGCGCCTTTTTATAGAAAGAAGGTCACGGCGTCGAGCAGCAGGTAGAGCAGGCCGACCAGCGTGCCGATAATGCCGTTGAAGGCGCCCATCCAAACCAGAATAAGCACAAGCCAGACGAGCTGATGCTCATAAGCCGCTATTTTCCAGTAAAGCTCATGCGGCAGCAGCGGGCAGATGGCGTGCCAGCCGTCGAGCGGCGGAATAGGCAACAGGTTAAACACCGCCAGCGACAGATTAACGCGCACCATGAAGATCACAACCTGAAAAATCCCCATTAAAAAGCTTAATTGCGTCGCCCACAACAGCTTTGCGACAACCAGACAAACCAGCGCCATAAGGACGTTGGAGAAGGGCCCTGCCAGGCTGGTTACAATCGTCCCCATTTTATGGTCGCGGAAATTACGGGAATCGATTGGCACAGGGCGGGCAAAACCGATACCAAACAGCAAAATCATCAGCGCCCCAATCGGGTCGATGTGATCCAAAGGGTTCAGGGACAGCCGGCGCGAGTAGCGCGCGGTGGAATCGCCCATCTTTTCGGCCGCCCATGCATGCGCGAATTCGTGCACCGGAATGGCCGTCATCAGCACTAGCAGCCGCGCTAAAATTATCTGAAAGCTCAGTCCGCCAAAGAGTCCGTAAAGCATCTTTTCTCTCCTCCTGTATCAGATTATTATACCGAAAACCGCCTCAAAAAGCAAGAAAACCCGGCAACAACAAGGAGCCGTGGCAAAAAGTTTGCTGCTTTGTCTTGAATTTGCAACAAACTTTAAAGCGCTACGGCTCCTTTATAGTCAAATCAATAAAAAACCAGGACGTTTTTGCCCCCGTTTTATGCCGGGTCGCGTTGTGGCCCTCAGAAATTATTTGTACAGCTGCGATCGCCGCCTTGCCGGCCACAAAAGGCTGTACTCAGGCTCGCTTCGTTCTCCAACGGTGTAAGCATGATGCATATTGCATTAAACAGTCATAAAAACCGGCACGCCGGTTTTTGCCCCGCAAGAAAAACAGGCCGGCCTTTCCCGGCCTGAAAATTGGTGCCAGATCCAGATGCTGTAAACCCACACCGACCCTTTGGCGTTGGGCTTCTATCAGAAGTCTTCTCTTTTTAGCTGGATCATTCTGTCATGGTATTCCGCCTGATCGATAATACCAGCCTTCAAAAGGTCATCCAGTTCCTCCCTGTGGCGCCGGCTGTCATCCCGCATATTTTCGGCAACCGATCTGCCGCTCAGGGGATACCGCTCATTGGCAGACCGCCCGGCGCGGGGAACGGCACTTTCGTCATCCGCCCCCTGAACCCGGGCCTTGGATACCGCCCGGAACACAGCGATGATGATAATAATGGGGATTACCAGCGTTAATCCGGCAAACCCCAAAATATTAATGGCGGCAATAACCGCAATAACAATCAGCCCAAGAACAGAGCCGCCCCGCTGCTTTTCATCCCTATTCATAAATATCCCCTCCAACCAAGCATACAAACAACGCCCTTTATAGCGCTTAATCCCCAACCCCTCCGGTAACTTCTCCCGGCGGCCTTCGCCAAGGCTATTTTGCCCATGTTATCTTTTGCAATTCCCTTTGGCCACCGTTGCCATCCTCGTAAATTCAGTATAACAAACCCGCTGCCCGCACGCAAGCAGTGGCGCTTTAACAGACTATAACTTTTTTAAAAATTCTTCCGGTGTGGCCGGCTGCGGTCAGCCGTCATTTTTTGTCATTAGCTCCGCCACAAGATCCTGGTATTCAGCCTTGTCGATAACCCCCGCGGCCAGCAGGCCTTTAAAATATTCCTTGCGGCTGCGGCACGCTTCTTCCCCGCCGGTTTCGCCCAAAACACCAGACGCCTGCCCCGGCGTATTGCGGCAGCGCTGTGTATGCCGCAATACGCCCTTTAACCGCTTGCTGCGCCGCAAGCGCCACGACGCTTCCCACACCAGCGCAACGGCAATAAAAGCAGCGGCGAAAACAAATACCCGCTTATCGTCAAAAATCTGCAATATTACAGTCTCGATTGCAACCACAATCGTCCAGAAAGTATTTGTCCTGTTTCTGTCTTTTCGACCTGCTGGCATTGGTGCTCCCCCCCCGGTTATCCGCCATAATGCTTTAAGTATAGCAAACCCTTGACCGCCGTACAAGCGAGGAGGCGCATTCTTCGGGCCGAAATTTGAAAATAAAAAATACGAGCGGTCGAATATGGCGATATTCTGACCGATAGTTGGCGCAAACGTCACACGGTATACGGCAGCGTGGATGCCTGGATTTGACTCCTGTCGGTATAACGAAGAGCCGGCCCCGAACACCCCGGAACCGGCCCTTGCACATTATCCGCGCCCGTCCGGACGCCCATATGTCAAATTTTTAAAGCAAAGCAGGCATAAAACACCAGCCGCCTCAATATTGCTTTTATGAAAGATGGCGTACCACCGCCACCACCCGGCCCAGCACGCGGCAGCTTTTTACAATAATCGGTTCCATACTGCTGTTCTCAGGCTGAAGGCGATAATGCCCGTTTTCCTTGTAAAAGCGCTTGACCGTCGCCTCGTCCTCAACCATGGCCACGGCAATCGCGCCATTTTCAACCGAGGGGGTCTGCCGCACAACAACCACATCACCATCAAGAATGGCGGCTTCAATCATGCTGTCTCCGCGCACCTTGAGCGCAAAAAGTCTGGCCGGGTCCTCACCGGCGGCACAAAACGGAATATAATCGGTCACTTCTTCAAATGCCAGTATCGGCTGGCCGGCCGTGACGGTGCCCAGCAACGGAACCTGCGCGGTACGGCCCGCCCCCGCACCGACAAGACGAATAACGCGGTTCTCATTGTCGCCCATGCTGATGTAGCCCTTTGCCTCAAGACTTTTGAGGTAGCGATGTGCGGACGAGGTCGATTTTATATTCAGATCCCGGCAGATTTCGCGCACGGTGGGCGGCACCTGGTCAACCAAACGCTCCTTGATATACGCCAGCAGGCTGCGCTCTTTATCGGTTAAGCTTTCCAACATCTTCCCTCCGCAATTCAAGCTTTTATTGTTTTGAATTATAACACACAGGTTCAGCAAATGCAAACATATGTTTTTTAAATGCATCATTTGTTGCTTTTATGCGCTTTGTCAGATATTGCAGCGCACGGTACCAAAATTTTTTTTGTAAAATTTCATTTTTCCACTTGTCAAGCCAATAGAAAACCGCTATTATGTTCACGTACAAAGCAAAGGACGCCTAAACACCCACTAAGCGTCTATCATCCTAAGGAGGAACCAAAATGATTTTTGATAAGGTAAGGGATATCCTTGCGGAGCAGTTGGATATCGATGAGGATCTTATCACCCCAGACTCCTCAATCGTTGATGATCTCGGCGCAGATTCGCTGGATATTGTCGACCTCGTTATGAGCCTTGAGGACGAGTTCGACACCGAAATTCCTGACGAAGCCATCGAGAACATCAAAACGGTTGGCGACATCGTGCATTTTATCGAAGAGACCCTGGCGTAATAGTCGCGGTTGGACTTATGATTCGGTCGTTAGCGCTCTTTTAAGTTCAACCACACGCAAGCAAGATGGCGCCGTCCATTCTGGCGATGGGGCCGTTTGCTGTAAACCGCGGTACCCTTTTAAAACCCGTCTTTCACCGAAAGACGGGTTTTCTGCAATGGGCGTCTTGCTTTTTGCGGTACCAAAACGTATAATAATTGGGTATATGGCGCTTTAAGGAGGAAAATTTACAGTGGCGGATAATAAAAAGAAGCTGGTGGAGGACATCACCCCCATGGATGTCGACTTTGCCAAGTGGTATACCGATATCGTCAAAAAGGCCGATCTCGCGGACTATTCCAGCGTGCGCGGCTGCATGATCGTGCGTCCCTATGGCACGGCTATCTGGGAAAATATTAAAAATCTGCTTGACGGTATGTTCAAGGAGAGCGGGCATGAGAACGTCATGATGCCCATGTTCATTCCCGAAAGCCTTCTCCAGCGGGAAAAGGACCACGTTGAGGGCTTTGCGCCCGAGGTGGCGTGGGTAACCCACGGCGGCGCCGAAGCGCTTGCCGAGCGCCTGTGCGTACGCCCCACTTCCGAGACGCTGTTCTGTGAGCATTTTGCAAAGGTCTGCAACTCCTACCGCGATCTGCCCATGCTCTATAACCAATGGTGCTCGGTCTGCCGGTGGGAAAAAACCACCCGGCCGTTTTTGCGCACCGCCGAATTCTGGTGGCAGGAGGGGCATACCATCCATGAAACGGCCGAGGAGGCCATGCAGGAGACTGAGCAGCAGCTCGACTGCTACGCGCGGCTGTGCGAGGAGTTCCTTGCCATTCCGGTGCTCAAGGGCCGAAAGACCGATAAAGAAAAATTTGCGGGCGCCGAGCGCACCTATACGATAGAGGCGATGATGCACGACGGCAAGGCGTTGCAATCGGGTACGTCCCACTACTTTGGCGACGGCTTTACCAAAGCGTTCGACATTACGTTCCAGGGCCGTGACAATAAGCTGCAGCACCCGCACCAGACCTCGTGGGGTATGTCCACCCGCATTATCGGCGCCATTATCATGACGCACGGCGATGATAACGGCCTTGTGCTGCCGCCCGCCGTTGCACCGTGGCAGGCGGTTATTGTACCGGTCGCCCAGCACAAGCCCGGCGTGCTTGAAGCTGCCGAGCAGTTGAAGCAGCAACTGGCCGGCGTCTGCCGCGTCAAGCTGGACACGTCCGACAACTCTCCAGGCTGGAAATTTGCCGAGTACGAGATGAAGGGCGTTCCGCTGCGCATTGAGCTTGGCCCTAAGGACATTGAACAGGGCCAGTGCGTCGTTGTTACCCGGCACAACCGCGAGAAGCATTTTGTTCCCCTCACCGAACTGAGCGCCCAGATTCCCGTACTGCTGCAAAAGGTGCGCGACGGCATCTACGAATTGGCGCTTCAAAACCGCGCAAACAGAACCTTTTCAGCCACGAGCATGGAAGAGATTATGGCGTTTGCGACCGAAAAGAGCGGCTTTTTAAAAACCATGTGGTGCGGCAGCCTTGCGTGCGAGCTGGCCATGAAGGAAAAAGCCGGCCTCTCCTCACGCTGCATGCCCTTTGAACAGGAGCATTTAGGAGATATCTGCCCCATTTGCGGCAAAAAGGCGGACGTTATGGTCACCTGGGGAAAAGCATATTAATAGATTTTAAATTGCGACAGCTGGCAGGCCGGTCATTTGACCGGCCTGCTTCTTTTTTATTTATCTGAATAACGTTTTTACGGTGCGGGTAGACTGAAAGGGTATAAGCTTTATCGTTACCGACCGCATCTAGGAGGATATTGAATGCTTCGTGCCATGATTCTCGTTCTCACACTGCTGCTTGTCACCCTTTCGGCGGCTTATCTGGGACAGGATGAGCAGCTGACACAGGTCTTGCGCATGGCTAAAACGCCCGTGACCAGCCTGCCCGCTGAACAACCGGAGGAACCCCCCGCCAGCTCTGCGCCGCCGCCCGAATCCAAATCGCAGCCCGCCGCATCCCAGAGCAGCAGCACCTCGCCCCGCTTTGTTATGGACGAGCCGCTGACCAACCCCGTTCCGCCCGCCGAGACCGGGGAACCGGATTCCTCCGAGTCCTCCGGCGATTCGCTGCCCGACCCTTCCGCCCACGCCTTGCTTTATCCGGTGGACGGCGAAAGCTCCACACCTTATGTGCACAAACCACCCACCGAGGATGAAAAGCTAACGGCTGCGGAGCCCTACGTCAAGGAGCTGTTTGCGCTCAAAGACCGCAACGTCCGCGCTTTTGGCGAACTGGCGGATCAAGCGCTTTCGGAATATCTGGGAATTTCGCCCAATGCGCGCGCCGCCGCGCTGCCGTCGCTGATGGAAAAATATCTGCCGCGCGCAGCCGAGCTTGAAGAAGAAAGCGACGCGCAATCCGAGGCCATCTTGTTAAGAATGTCGGCCGCACTGGCCGCCATCGGCGCAGACGACTCTATTGTGCAGGATGCACGGGCGGCCTATGAACGTTCAAAGCGAGAGCAAATGTCGCATTACACCGAGCTGTTTTCTTCTCTACCCGCCGCCTGACAAAAAAGCACCGGCAAATTGAATTGCCGGTGCTTTTTTTAATTTTCCATAGGATGCAGCGTAAAGAGAATATTGCGGTAAAGCTCCAGATTTTCAGCATCGTCAACCGGCACGTCCACCTTAATGGTCATGGCATAAAACTTTTCATTCATCTGGTCGTTACACATGTAAAAGCGCAGCGCATGGTTTCCGCTCTCTTTGTCGACAAACTCAAAATAGAACGCATTCCAGCCACCGTCAAACGCAATACCCTTTTCGTCCACGATCAGCTCGTAGCCAAAATCCTCAACAATATTTGTTTTAAGCCCCTCATAATAAGCGTCGGTCGTAAAAAAGCTCGCCTTCATCTGGTTGAGCTGCTCCGCGGGATCGGCGGTGTTGTAATGCGCCGCCAGATCGGCCGGCGCTGTCGTGATGACAACCGAACCGTACACCTTGTCGTTTTCGGTTTCGTGCAGATCAAACAGGGAGTCAAATCCGCTGTCGCCCAGCCAGTTGGTATCGGTTCCTTCGGGAAAATTCAAGCCGAAGTGCGCCATTGTCACCGAGCCGCTACGCGGCTCATAGTCCATGGTGAACAGCGGATCCTCCAGCTCCTTAAAAACAAAACGGCCATTTTCAATATGATCGCCGGTGGTACCGGTCGAACTGCTTTGTGAGGAGGACGGTTCCGAAGAGCCGGATGGCGCAGATTGGCAGGACGCCAGTAAAATGGCTGCCAGTAACAGCGCAACGCCTTTTTTTATCATTTTAATCTCTCCGTTTCAAAATCCATTTGCCTTTAGCTTTCCTATTATACGACAATTTACGCAATTTGAACAGACCCATTGCAGGGTAAGAAATGGATAAAAAGTAAAACTATCGTTAAAAAAGCTGCAAAGCATTCGCCCGTTGAACAGGCGCTTTAAAAAACGGCTGGAGTTTGGCGTGCGGGGTACCGCGCGGACAAGGAATTCAGGCTCCGGCAAACCACCAGAAAACCAATAGTCTTGACGGTCTACAAGCAGGGCAATTTAGCGCGCAAAGGCAAACGTCATTTTGCTTGCATGCAGTTGAACTTAAGGCTGACAACGTATTCGAATCAATAAGTTCAACTGCGATGTTTTGTAGCTGACCGCGTTGTCGTCCTTGAAGGGCGACAGAGCGTATACATACGCAAAGAGCGCCGCAGGCCTTTGGCCTGTGGCGCTCTTTGGCGCATATTACGAATTTTCGCCGCGCATTGACTCCTTAATGCGCTCAAAAAAGCTCTTGCGTTTTTCATAATTGCGGTCGGAGAGCGTACCCTCAAAATCGCGCAGCGCCTGCTTTTGCTTGTTATTAAGCGACTTTGGCACCTCTACCGTCACGCGAACAAACTGGTCGCCCTTGCCGCGCCCGTTGATAAACGGCACGCCCCTGCTTTTAAGCCTGAACACCGTCTGGGGCTGGGTGCCCTCCGGCACCGTGTATTTAACCTTACCCTCAAGCGTGGGAACGGTAATTTCATCACCGAGCGCCGCCTGCATGAAGGTTATGGGAATCTCACACCAGATGTCGTAGCCGTCGCGTTCAAATACGGGGTCGGGCCGCACCGAGACGGTGATGTTCGCATCGCCCGCCGGGCCGCCGTTTAAACCCGAATCGCCCTGCCCGCGCAGTGTGAAGGTCTGGCCGTGGTTGATGCCCGCGGGCACCGTAACGGTCAGCTTACGCTGCTTTCGTACCCGGCCCTGGCCGGAGCAGTCTGCGCAAGGCTCTTTAATAACCTTGCCCTTGCCGCCGCAGTGCGGGCAGGTCTTTTGCACCTGCATGGTGCCCAGCATGGTGCGCTCGGTGGCGCGTATGCTGCCGGAGCCGCCGCAAGTGGGGCAAACATCGGGGCTGGTGCCCTTCTTCGCGCCCGAGCCCGCGCAGGCCTCGCAGGTTTCAAGGTGCGGCACCGAAATATCCTTGTTGCAGCCAAGCGCCGCCTCTTCAAACGACAGCGACAGTGTCAGGCCAATATCCCGCCCGCGGATCGGCCCGTTGGGGTTGCGAGTGCGGGTCGACCCGCCAAAGCCGCCGAAAAAGCTGCCGAACAGGTCGCCTAAATCTATGTCCTCAAAGCCGCCGCCAAAGCCCCCGGCGCCCGCGCCATAGCTCGGGTCCACCCCCGCATGGCCAAACTGGTCATAGCGGGCACGCTTCTGCGCGTCTGAAAGCACTTCGTAAGCCTCGCCAACTTCCTTAAAGCTTGCTTCGGCCTTTTTGTCCCCGGGGTTTACATCGGGGTGGTATTGCTTGGCCAGCTTGCGGTAGGCCTTTTTAATTTCATCATCCGAGGCGCCTTTGGGCACGCCCAGCACTTCATAAAAATCCTTCTTCTCCGCCAAATCGCATCATCTCCCTTCTGATGCGCAAACAGGGGTCAAGGCCCTTGGCGCGATTCGTCGTCAAAGGCCTTTTCCTCTATGCGCTTTTAAGCTTTATTCGGCGTCCTTAAAATCGGCGTCAACAAAGTCTGCGTTCTGGCCGCCGTCCTGCGCGCCGCCCGTAGGCTCCTGCGCCGGCTGCTCAGCCTGTGCGGCCTTGTAAATTTTCTCGGACATTTCAGCAAATTTCTTGGAGAGCGACTCGGTAC
>JAEWYJ010000101.1 GCA_023395695.1 Bacillota bacterium
CGCAACGGCTCGCCGCTTAACGCGGCAACCGCCTTTTGATGCGCAAATTATACCATTCGCTTACGCTCATGGTATAATAGCCGCAAGACGGCTATTATACCCGGGTGATGCGCAACGACTCGCCCTCTGATGGGGCAATCGCGTCACAAATGATGTTCTGTTTATGCGCAGCACCTTTACCGTGCGGCGCGGCATTTCTTTTGCCGTCATTTTTGAGAGGCCATGTTGGCATTTAGCCCGGCTGCACGCCCTGCATTGAATATCCTTGTGCATTTGCGGAAAAGATGAAAGCATCCACATTTTGATGGGAGGATGCCAAATGCCAAATAAAGAACATTCAAATAGCCAGACGCCGGTGGAAAACGACAACGAGCAGCAACGCCAGATGGATGAGGCGCAGGATAAGCAGATTGAGCAAATTGAACAGACCGGCTCTATAACCCCCATGAGCGGCAAGCACGCCATTCACTGTCTGACCATAATCGGCCAGATAGAAGGGCACTACGATGCCGCGCCCCAGACCAAAACCACCAAATATGAGCATGTCATTCCGCAGCTGGTTGCCGTCGAGCAGGACCCGCGCATTGAGGGACTACTCATTATTCTAAACACCGTGGGCGGCGACG
Source organism: Bacillota bacterium (assembly GCA_023395695.1). Taxonomy (GTDB): domain Bacteria; phylum Bacillota; class Clostridia; order Oscillospirales; family Ruminococcaceae; genus Yanshouia. The sequence continues at coordinate 627 of JAEWYJ010000101.1, forward strand.
TTGAGGCAGGGCTGGCGCTGGCCGAGCTTGTTTCCGGCATGAAAAAGCCGACCGTTTCGCTCGTGCTCGGCGGCGGGCACTCCATCGGCGTACCGCTGGCGTGCAGTGCCAAGCATTCGTTCATTGTGCCCAGCGCCACCATGACCATCCATCCCGTGCGCATGAACGGCATGGTGCTGGGCGTTCCGCAGACGCTTTTTTATTTTCAGCGCATGCAGGATCGCATCATCGATTTTGTTGTGCAAAATTCGCATATGACCGAGGAGAGCTTTCGCAAATACCTGATGAACACCGGTGAGCTGGTTATGGATATGGGCACGGCGCTGGACGGTGATTCGGCCGTGGCCGAGGGTCTGATTGACGAGCTGGGCGGCTTAAGCGACGCCATAGAATGCCTGTATGCCCTCATTGAGGAGCAGCAGGCTCCACCGCCTGAGAACGACCGGTAAATATTGTCGGTTCGACGGGTTATGACTGCAACAACCCTCCTTTTTCAATACACTTTAGAGGTGACACTAAATACCGCCATTGCATTAAAGGACTGTTGGCTTGGCGCCGGATTTTGCCCCTGCTCCCCCGTCCGGGGGCCTACGGCTATTCGCCCGTGCTTCCTATTCCCTACAGGGCACAAAATCTGCGCGCCAAGCTGTTTAAGTTGGTTCATGCCATAGCGGTTTAATTAATCGGAGGCGTTTATTTTGACAATTACAGAAGCGATTATCCAGGGGATTATTCAGGGACTGACCGAATTTCTTCCCGTTTCAAGCTCCGGCCATCTGGCGCTTTACCAGTATTTTACCGGGCAGAACGGAGAAACCGGCGCACTTTTTTCGCTTGTGCTGCATCTGGGGACCCTGTTTGCGGTATTCGTGGCCTTTTGGGGCATTATCCAAGAGTTGATTGTGGAGTTTTTTCATATGCTGGGCGACCTGTTCCGCGGCAAGCTTTCTTTTAAAAAGGTCAATCCGCAGCGCAAGATGATCTATCTGCTGGTTGTGTCGCTGCTGCCGCTGTTTTTGACGCTGCTGCTCAAGGATATTCTGCGCGGCGTTGCCGAGGACAATAACATCCTTGTCGAGGGCGTCTGCTTTCTGGTCACGTCGGCCTTGCTGCTGATGGCCGACCGCTGTACCGGCCGTACGACGGCCCGCGGCATGAGCTACCGCGCCGCCACGGCAATTGGCCTTGTGCAGGCCTTTGCGCCACTGCCGGGCATATCGCGTTCCGGTTCCACACTGTCCGCCGGCATGATGCTCGGGCTTGACCGCGAGTTTGCCGTTAATTTTTCGTTTATTATGGGCATTCCGGCCGTTTGCGCCGCGCTGCTGCTCGACGCAAAGACGATTATGGGCGGGGGGCTTCATCTGCCCGCTTCGGTTATTATAATCGGTCTTATTTTCTCGGTCGTGTTCGGCCTTTTGGCCATCGGCATGGTGCGCTGGCTGGTCGCCTCGCAAAAGCTGCGCTGGTTTGGTTACTATACGCTCGTGCTCGGTATTCTGGTGCTGGGAGCCGGCATTTATGACGCCATATCGGGTCATGCACTGCAAAGCGCCGTTATTGCCATACTTAAATAGTCTCAACCTGCTTCTTAAAAAATGACGCACCGGCCGCATTGTGCCGATTTTGGCTTTTGCCGTTTCGCGCTTTTTCAGATATTACGATATAAAACCTGTAAGGAGGTCGCCGCCTTGGCTGCCAAACGCAAAAAAAAATCTCCCCGCAAAACAAAGGCGCAGCTGCGCGCTCAGAACCAGATGCTTGCCGTTTTGCTGTTCACGCTCGGCCTCTTGTTTATATGTCTTTCCTATGTGCGCGGCAGTGAAGGCTGGCTGGCAGCGCATAGCGTCCTGTTGGGCCTGTTTGGGTGGTCGGCGTTTTTTATTGGCCCGGTGTTTGTTTACATATCGGTCATGTCCTCGTTTGAAAAGCTCGCCAATGACCTGCCTATCCGCGCAACGCTGACCGGCGTACTGCTGTGCCTGATTTCGGCGGCGTTTCAGATTTTTCTCGCCGGAAAGCCCTCGGCAGAAACGGTGGCCGCCGTTGCACGCCAGCTTTACACCGACGGCCAGACGCTGCGCGGCGGCGGCATCACCGCGGCACTGTTCGGGCTGCCGCTCATGGCGCTCGGCGCGCCGGGTGACCGCATTGCCGTCTCGCTGCTGTTGTTTTTGCTGACGATGATTATTACAAAGTCGACCATTGCGGGCGTGCTGCGCTCGGCTAAAAAGCCGGTGGAAAAGCTCTCAAACGGTTATCACGAGTTGTTGAGCGCCATGCCGGCGCCCCAGCCGGCCGCAAATAACGCACCGGCTGAAAAACCGGTTATCGACATCCCGCTTGACGACCCTGTGCCCGCTCTAAAGCGGCGCAAGAAGCCAGCCGTGGAGGAAGGCCTCTCGCCCGATGTGCAGTGCGCCAAGGAAAAGCTGTTGAGCACCGCCGCCGCTGATCTGCCGGTATCGGAGGCGCACCCGGTCACCCCAAGCGGCGACACGATTGAGCCGGTTGTACCTGACGAGGAGGGCCAGCAGCTTATTATTGAGGATATCATCAGCCGCGTGGCGCAGGTGCAGGCTCAAAAGGCGCAAAAGGTTGCCCCGTCTAAGCCGGCGGAGCCGCCTGCCCCGCCGCCTGAGCCGCCTGTCTATCTGCTGCCGCCCATCACACTGCTGCGCGAGCCTGCCGCAACGGCGGCCGGAGAGGTCACCGCCGACGAGCTACGCCAAAACGCGCAACGACTGGTAGACACGCTGCAATCCTTCGGCGTGCAGACCCGTATTATCGATATTTCGCGTGGGCCGGCCGTTACCCGTTATGAATTACAGCCCTCAGCCGGCGTTAAAATTTCTAAAATTACCAATCTGGCCGACGATATCGCCCTGAACCTGGCTTCGGCGGGTGTGCGCATTGAAGCGCCGATTCCAAACAAGGCGGCAGTGGGTATTGAGGTGCCCAACCGTAAGGTGACGCCTGTCACGCTGCGTGAGGTCATTGACGCGCCGGAATTTACCGACGCTAAAAGCAAGGTCACGGTAGCGCTGGGGCGGGATATTTCCGGCAGCCTGATGCTGGCAAACATCGCCAAAATGCCCCATCTCCTCATTGCGGGCGCGACCGGCTCCGGCAAGTCGGTCTGCATTAATTCCATCATTATGAGTATTCTGTTCAAGGCCAAGCCCGACGAGGTCAAGCTGCTTTTAATTGACCCCAAGGTGGTGGAGCTTGGCGTCTATAACGGCCTGCCGCATCTGGTCATTCCGGTTGTCACCGACCCTAAAAAGGCTGCGGGTGCGTTGGGCTGGGCCGTTGCCGAAATGCTAACCCGCTACAAGCTGTTTGCCGCACACAATGTGCGTGATATTGAGTCGTTTAACCGCAATGTGGAAAATGCTGCGGCAAATCCACCTGCAGAAAGCGACCCCGCACAGCCGGTACTCTCCAAGCTGCCGCATTATATCATTGTTGTGGACGAGCTGGCCGACCTGATGATGGCCGCCCCGTCCGAGGTGGAGGATTCGATCTGCCGTCTGGCGCAGATGGCCCGCGCGGCGGGTATGCATCTGATTATTGCAACACAACGCCCGTCGGTTGATGTCATCACCGGTGTCATCAAGGCGAATATCCCTTCGCGCATCGCGTTTGCGGTATCGTCCCAGATCGACTCGCGCACCATACTCGATATGGGCGGAGCAGAAAAGCTTCTGGGCATGGGGGACATGCTGTTCTCGCCCGTCGGCTCATCAAAGCCCACCCGCGTGCAGGGCTGCTTTGTCTCGGATGAGGAGATTGAGCGGGTGGTCACCTACATCAACAGCGCGGGTGCGCCGCAGTACGACAATCAGGTGCTTGAAGAGATTGACCGGCATACCCCTGTCGGCAAGGGTAACGCCTCCGGCGCGTCCTCCGATGAAAATGGTGACGAGGACGAAATGCTGGCCCCCGCAATCGAATGCGTCATTGAGGCGGGCATGGCCTCAACGTCGCTTTTACAGCGTAAGCTCAAGCTTGGCTACGCGCGTGCCGCCCGTATT
>JAEWYJ010000104.1 GCA_023395695.1 Bacillota bacterium
GTGTCAGCCCGCCTGTGTTCTCTGCCTTGCGGCACAAAAAATAGCCTCTCCCATTCAGTACCGCTTTTCAAGCCGGTCGACTATAGCGCATAAAAACAGAGCAACGTCTTTTTTTAAAAGGCGTTGCTCTGTTTGAATTTAAGCCCAAGCGGCTACGGTTTAAGGGGCCATCTCCAAATCAGACCACCTGAAACTGGAGCGGCTGGCCTTGATCGCGGGCGGCTACGTTCTGGGCACAGATAAGGCTGACCGCGCCGATCGCCTCCTTGGAATACATGCCGATATGCGGCGTAATGATGACATTATCCAGCGTGCGCAGCGGGTTATCCGCTTCCATAGGCTCCACCGCCGACACATCCATTGCGGCTCCGGCAATATGCCCTGAAACCAGCGCCTCGTACAAATCCTGCTCGTTGACAATACCGCCCCGGGCGGCATTGACCACATAAGCACCCTTTTTCATCCGCGAAAGCGCCGGTGCGGCAATCATATTTTTGGTTTCCTCGGTCAGGGGCAGATGCAGCGATAAAAAGTCGCAGCCGGTGATAACCTGCTCTTCGCCGCAAAGCGTGACATAGGACTTAAATTCGTCCGCAATATCCTTGACATAGGGGTCATATGCCAGCACCTTCATGCCAAAGCCGGCAGCGCGCCGCGCCACAATTTTTGCAATAGCGCCAACCCCCATAAGCCCCAGCGTTTTGCCGCAGACGTCCACACCGATAGCGGTCTGCCATTTGCCCTTGTGAACCCACCTGTCGGTGCAGACGATGTTCCGGGCCACGGCCAGCATCAGCCCAAACGTCAAATCTGCAACGGCGTTGGAATTGGTTCCCGGTACATTGCAAACGGTGATGCCCAGCTTTTTGGCCTGCTCCAGATGAATATTATCCAAACCGGCGCCATGCTTGCAAATGATTTTGAGTCTGGCACACCGGGCCATAACCGCCTCTGGGAATTCATGAGCGCCGATAATCAGGGCGTCGTATTCGGGAATCATGGTCTCAAACTCTGCCTGGTCAAAGTCCTTGCCCTTGAGCGTAATTTCAAATCCGGCCTCTTTAAGCACATTCAGCGGTTCGTCGCTGATTTTGCCAAAGGACCGCGAAGTAATTAAAACTTTTTTATTCATGGCGCTCTCCCTTCAAGCCTGTAATTCTTTTGAGTCCGCTGACCGCATAGCTTTTGGTGTCGGAAATGGGCATCCAGAGAATGCGATCAATGTATTTGCTGTCTTGTAAAATAATTGAGAAAAGCCGGTACATAAACTCATTCGATACCAAAGCCACGGTGCGGCAGTCAGGCCAAAAATGCCGGCAGTAATATTCCAAAGATTCCCGCACACCGCCCATGATAACGCTTTCCCCGTAAGAAAACCGCTGCTGTGGGGTTCCCTGCTCAAAAATACGCATGGCGTGGCAAATATAGAGCGAACGGTTAAAGCCAAAGCATTTGAGATTTTCAATGCCCTTGCGAACCATCTCTTCATCCAGCTCAGCGCTGTCGGCGCTCAGTACAGGCGAAAGGATGGTCTCTTTTTTTAACGCATGGAATAATTCCCCGGTAAAATTAGAAATAATGCCCGCAATTTTATCCCCCTGAATATAGGTTACATGGGTATGGGAGCCGGGCATTATCAGCGCAATATCCTGCACCTCGGTGGTGCTTTTAAGCTCCTCAAGCGCGCCTATAATCTCAATTTCCTCACCGCGCATATTGTTTACAAAAGAGAATTCATCGCTTACCGTTTTCAAACCGGGAACCAAGAAGATATCCCGATGAAAACAGGTATCCTCAGAAAAACGATAAAGGCTGTCCGCAAAATCCTGCACCGTCAACGGCAGTGTCAGATGTGGGACTTCCTTCAGGCCGTAGGGCGAGGTAACCATGCCGGAGGAATAGAGCGCCTGAATGTCGGCATCCTCCAGCGTATTGGCAGCCAGAACCTCGTCGTAGAGCGCTTTCATCCCCTCAATTAACACCCGGTTGCTGCCGGCGATAGCCGAATCCTTTGAGCCGACCGCTTTCTTTGACATATACCGAATCTGAAAATCCTGATCCAGCAGATATGCGCGGGTATTGGAGGTACCGGAGTCGAAATAAAGCAGATATTTTTTGTTCAAAGTGCCATCAGCTCCTAATTTAACGGTTCAGTGCTTCAATATAAGCCTTTGCGGTGGCGGTAATCTCATCGAATTTGCCCTCGTCCACCAGCTTGGCGCTGACAAGACTTCCGCCCACGCCAACACCCACAGCGCCGGCCTTAAGAAATTCAGCGCAATTTTCGACATTTACATTGCCCACCGCTGTCATCGGAATGTGTTTAAGCGGCGCCTTGACCGCCTTAATATAGCCGGCGCCCAATATACCCGCAGGGAACATCTTGACAATATCCGCACCGCACCGGTGTGCAAAAGCGGCCTCAGTAGCCGTCATAGCACCGGGAATAGAGACCTTGCCCAGTCGCTTTGTCTCCCGGATAACGTCCTCGTCAACATTGGGGGAAATCATATACTCCGCCCCGGCCTCCACAGCCTGATTCACCTGCGCCACCGTCATAACAGTGCCGGCGCCGACGCAAACCCGGTCACCCAACGCGGCCTTAATGGCCGAAATAGCTGCCAGCGTATCCTTCGCCTTCTCCTCGCTGGACTGGTCAAAGGTCACCTCAATACAAGTGACGCCGCCCTTTTCAAGCGCCGTCGCCAGACCGACAATTTTGCTGCTGGGAATACCCCGCACAATCGCCACAATTTTACCGGCCAAAATTCTTTCCAACACTGACTGAGACATAAAACTTCCTTCTTTCAAAAAATATTGCTGTAAACAGTTTTCCTTGTATTACGCCCTTCATTCTGTTATCATTTTATCATAATCTGATAAAATTTGCCCGGGAGGCCTTTGTATATGGAAAAAAGCGCTTCAAAAATTACGCTTGCGGAAAGTATCTACGAGAATATTCGCCGCGATATTATTACCAACCAGCTCAAGCCGGGAGAAAAAATTAATATACGCGAATTGTCCAAGCGCTACGAGGCGAGCGAGACACCTATCCGTCTGGCGCTCAACCGCCTGACCTCTGAGAATATTATAGAAAATTTTCCGCGTCAGGGCATGCGGGTCAAACCGCTGAACATTAATACATGCGAAGAGACGTTCGATCTTCGCATGACGCTGGAATGCGCCTATATTCCGAATGTCATCATGACCTTCAACGTTAATGAGGCTATGCGTCTCGCCTTTCAGAAAAATGTCGAGGAAAACCTGTACGCGGTGGAGCAGCTTAATGCCGACTCCTCCATTGACGACTACCTGACCAATTACCAGTATGACATAGAATTTCATCATTTGCTGATTAAATGTTCGGGCAATAAGCTGTTAACGGATGTGTACCAGCTTTTGAACCCGTTTCTTTATATCAACTATGTTTACAGCAAGCAGTCGCAGGAGCGGCTGCTCACCGGCATTCGGGAACACGAGGAAATTCTTCATGCGTTATTAAGCGGAAACGAAGAGCGTGCCAGAGAAGCTGTAAAAATCCATCTCAACAATTCAAAACGGGTCATCATCTCAATTTTGAAAATCGACCATATTTTGTGAAAAACCTCTCAGAATACGCCCCGCTGTCAGAACAGATTCCCGTTCTCGTCAAAGGGCCAATCACGGGCTTCCCCGATAATTTGGACATGCGCGTTTGTGCGGGCCTCTGCGAGCATCGCTTCGGAAATTTCTATTTCCTCAAGATGCATGGTGTCCTTGATATGCACAATTCGGGGGTGACTCCGATCAATATAATTACAGGTTTTAAGGGCGATCTGTATGCAGGCCTGATCTGAATGGGCAAAAAGTGGAATCTTTGGGGTGCACAGCACGGTAGAGGTCACGACATTGGGGTAGGTGCAGTCCACATCAATTTTTTCAACCAAACGGCGGGTCGTCACGTCCGCCAGCCCAAGGCCGTTGCAGTTTCCGTGCGTTTCCTCGGTCAGATCCAGCACCGCGATGTGCTGGATCTTTTTGTCGCTCTCCATATGGGGAACGGCATAGCGCCCCGTGACATTGGGGTCCATTCCGTCTCCGCTGATATCCTTGCCCAGCCGGTCCACCACCAGCACGTCGATATCATCAAAGAAAATGCGGCCCAGACGCTCCTTGGAGCGTCGCAGAATATCCGGCTCTCTTTCAAAAATTTCTTCCTTTAAAAGCCCTTCCAGAATGCAGGTTTGGTCAAAGGCGTTTTCCGCCACGGCCACGGCGCCCAGAATATTGGTTTTTTCAAAAATAACTCTGGCGATCATGGGCAGCAACCTGCCCAGCTCAAAAAAGCCGTCCCGGTGAATATGATCCGCGCCGTGCTGCTTCCCCATGCCGATGACCGCCATTTTGAGGATACCGCTTTCGTAAGGGCCACGGAAGGCGGTATGTGCCTTGACACGGCCGCAGAGAATAATGCCATCCGCTTCATAGGCGTGGCGGTCTACAAAAACCGGCATGCCCTCCTCGGTTTGCCCAATCTGAACAACTTCCATGGAAGCCAAAATTGGGCAGCCCAAAAACGCTTCGGTAACCCCGTAGCCGGTGAGTATCTCGCGCTGTCCCTCGGCGGTAGCGCCGCCGTGACTGCCCATGGCGGGGAATACAAAGGGTTCGCCGCCGCAGGACTTGACAAAGTCCACAATGGCTTTTGTAATGACGGCAATATTTGCTACACCGCGGCTTCCGCAGGTAATTGCAACCCGCATACCCCGACTGATTCGGGGACGCATGGGCGCCAGCTCTTTTGCCACCAGAGCGGGAATCTCTGCCGGGGCAATGTGGCTGCCGTCCAGAAGCTGGCGTATCCTGACCATTCGGGGCAACGACGTACCGGCGGCCAGCTTTGTGACGACATTCTCTTCCTTCACCGTTTTAAGTGCCATAATGTTACGCTCCCTTATAAAATGACGCCGTCTTTAAAGATCATAATCTCCCGGTCGTCGTTTTCTTCGCTTCTTGTATGCAGCCTGCCGGAGGCCACGTCTAACACCAGCTGCCACAGCGTCCGGGCCGCCGAATCGATATCGCCATGCGCAACCACCACCCCGGCGTCAAAATCCATCCAATTTGGTTTATTATTAAACAGAATACTGTTCGAGGCTATTTTAACGGTCGGAATTGCTGTCCCCAAAGGATTGCCCCGCCCCGTGGTAAACAGGAGAATCTGTGCCTGACTGGTCAGCAGATTGGTAACCGACACACTGTCGTTGCCCGGCCCTGTCATAAGATTAAGACCCGGTCTGCGGCATACCTCGCCCATCTCCAGCGTATCGGTGACAGCGGCCTGCCCCCCTTTTTGAATGCAGCCAAGCGATTTTTCTTCCAGCGTGGTAATGCCGCCCTTTTTGTTGCCGGGAGAGGGGTTTTCGTAAATTGGCTGGTCGTGACGGATATAGTACTGCTTAAAGGCGTTGATCATAGCCACAATTTTCTCAAAGGTTTGCGCGTTGTCCGCACGGTTCATCAGCTGGGTTTCAGCCCCGAACATCTCGGGCACCTCGGTCAGTACCGCAGTACCGCCAAGCCCGGCTATAAAGTCTGAGATGCGTCCGCAAAGCGGGTTGGCCGTAATGCCGGAGAAAGCATCCGATCCGCCGCATTTAAAACCGATTGTCAGATGCTTTGCGGATACGGTTTCCCGCCGGTCCTGCGCCATGGCGGCGGCGATTTCCTTTATTAAACGCAGCCCCTCCTCCACCTCATCACCTTTTACCTCCTGGCAAACCATGGTGCGAATCCGGCTGTGGTCATAACTGCCCAAGACAGGTAGAAAATGTTCAAAATCGTTATTTTCACATCCCAGACTGACCAGCAGCACACCGCCGGCGTTGGGATGCTTAATGATATTGGCCAGCAGCCTTTGGGTCGTTTCATGGTCGTCCCCCAATTGGGAGCAGCCGGCATTGTGGGGATATGCCCGTATGCCTTCTCCGGCCTGAATTCCGCGTCGCCCGGCTGCTTCCGATATCCGCTGAACCGTCCGGTTGACGCAGGATACGGTTGGAATAATCCACAGCTCGTTTCGGGTTCCCACCCGGCCGTCGGGGCGCCGGTAGCCTTCAAATTCGGCAGGTAATCCGCCGCAATCCGTCGCCTGCCCCAAAGCCGGCTCATACCTGTATTGCAATAGGCCCTCAAGGTTGGTGGCAACATTATGGCTGTGCAGCCATTGCCCTGCACGCACATCAAGGGTGGTATGCCCAATAGGCGCACCGTATTTGATGACATCGGTCCCCTGCTTCATATCCGCCAGCGCCATTTTGTGCCCAAAAGGAATCGGCTCCGCCGTGCGGCAGACGCAACCGGCCACCGATGTCGTCAACCCTGCCGGAAGATCCCGCAGCGCAACGGCAACGTTGTCAAGAGCGTTGATTTGAATCAGCATACGTTCCATTTGCATCACCACTCGGCTATTGAGCCGTCCGCATGCCGCCAGACCGGATTCTTCCAGCTGTGAGGCGTCTGGTTTTCTGCCAGCACCAGCGCTTCGTTGACCTCCACACCCAGACCGGGGCGAGTCGGCAGCGCAACATAGCCGTCGGTAAACGCCAAATCTCCGGCATTGAGAATATAGTCCAAAGGCTCATGGTAGGCATTATAATGGATGCCCATGCTCTGCTCCTGAATAAAGGCATTATAGCAGGTGGCATCCACCTGCAAGCAGGCGCTCAGTGCAATAGGCCCCAAGGGGCAATGAGGCGCCAAAGCCACGTCAAAGGCCTCTGCCATGGCGGCAATCTTTTTAACCTCGGTAATGCCGCCGGCATGCGAAACGTCGGGCTGAATAATATCCACGCCGCCCGCCTGAAGCAGACGTTTAAAATCGTAGCGCGAAAACAGCCGCTCGCCGGTAGCAATAGGGATATTGCAGGCCGCCGCGATATCTTTAAAATCCTCCATGCTTTCGCAGAGCACCGGCTCCTCCAAAAACATAGGGTCGAATTCCTCAAGCTTTTTTGCAAGAATTTTGGCCATCGGCTTGTGAACCCGGCCGTGAAAATCGATTGCAATGCCAAAATATTTTCCGGTAGCCTCCCGTATGGAAGCCACGCGCTCCAGCACCGCGTCAATCTTCTCATAGCTGTCCACCATTTGAAGCTCCTCGGTAGCGTTCATCTTAATGGCAGTAAAGCCGGCATCCTGCTTTTCTTTGGCCGCCTTTGCCACATCGCTGGGCCGATCCCCGCCAATCCACGAGTATACCCGAACTCTGTCACGGCAGGCGCCGCCCATCAGCTGATAAACCGGCGCGTTAAAGTACTTTCCTTTAATGTCCCAGAGCGCCTGGTCAATGCCGGCAATAGCGCTCATCAGAATAGGGCCTCCCCGATAAAAGGCGGCACGGTAAAGCAGGCTCCAAATGTCTTCAATGCGCATCGGATCTGCCCCAACCAGATAATCCTTCATCTCCTGCACGCAGGCCAGCACCGTAGCCGCTTTACCTTCGATAACCGCTTCGCCCCAGCCGGTCAGGCCCTGATCTGTTTCGATCTTGACAAAGCCCCACCGGGGACGCACCAGATAAGTGTTAATGTTTGTGATGATCATAACGCATGCTCTTTTCTTATTATTGTTATAGGCCGACAATGAACACCCACGCAGGCAGAAAAACAATCATCGCCAACATGGTCTGCACCATCAGATTGGCCGCATAGCTTGGCGCACAATTGTACTCCGAGGCCACAATGGTCGTCATGGAACCGGCAGGCAGCGCTGCAATAACCGTACTGATTTGAACAATAGTCCGATCAATTCCCAGCGCGTTCATAATCAGGCACACTGCGGCGGGCACAACCGCCATACGCAACAAGGTTGGCAGATACAACGCTCGGTTTTGGAGAATCTTCCATATGCCGG
>JAEWYJ010000110.1 GCA_023395695.1 Bacillota bacterium
CCAAAGCACCCGCCAGAACACTTTAGCGGCATAAAAATATTCAAAAATGCCAACCGTCGGCTCAGTCTTGCCGTCGCCCAGCAGAAAAAACCACCGCAACAGCCCCATAGACAAGGGCGTCAGCACCAGAAAATAAAGCGCTGCCACCGCCAGAGACACCGCCATCGCCACCGGTGAAACATTCGGCAGGTCGTCAAGATAAATATCGGGTGTGGCAAACGGGTCGACATAGGCCGGCAGCCCGAACACTGCCGAAAGCAGCATTTCCAGCGCCACAAACAAAAAGCAGAATATCATCGCGACAAGCGCAATGGCCGCAGCCCGCGACCAATGCCGCTGCAGGGCCCGGCGCGCGTTTTGTTTTATCAGTCTTCTCAGCTTCATGGGTGCTCCCCCCGTTACAATAGTGAATAGCCAAAAGTTTATGGGCCAAGAAGCGGCTGCATTTACCTTTCAGGCCTCACCATTACTAAAATATTGCTTCGTTTTAATATAAAATAACTGGCCACAGCCTTACAGCGTGATGCCCAAACTGCCCATCACCCGTGGGTCCCGACCGGCAGGCAGCCCGACCGGCACACTGCCTATGACTTCAATGACGCGGTCGCGCATCCAAAGCGCCGTGGACATGCGCACAGTATAGCCGGCGCCGTTGCCCAACGCCCACTCGCCCATCGGCGCACGCGGCATGACAAAGGACGACAACAGCCCCATGAACACCCCGCCATGAGAAATGACCGCTGCTTCGGTAATGCGGTTTTGTGTCATGTTCATAAAAATGGCATTTAACGCCCCGCCGATGCGCGCGGCAAATTGCTCTCCTGTTTCAAGCGCGCCGGGCGGCGTGCCGGTAAGTGAATTGGCAATCCATTGGCGATATGCCGGGTCGTTCTGGAGCGCGTCGATGTATTTCCCCTCAAAATCTCCCAGTGAAAGCTCGACCAGATCTTCTACAATTGTGCGGGGCTCGTCGGGGTATAAAATGTCGGCCGTCTGTGTGCAGCGCAGCAGCGGAGAGCAGTAAACCTCCTGCACAGACGGGTATTGATAGGTCTCTTTAAGCCGCTCCAGTGCCTCCCGCCCTTCCTTGCAGACCGGAATATCCAGCCGCCCAACATACCGTCCGACACGGTTTCCCTCGGTCATGCCATGGCGGATAAAATGCAGTTTGTAAGTAACCATCTTTCCCTCCAAATTTTTGTTTAAATCTACATATTTTTACAATTGGTGCATTATTTCTTTACAATTGCCCTGTGTTATACTACAATCAATATACTCTTCGTAATTTAGGAGGCTTTCGTGATGAATTCACACTTTCCCCGAGTCATTTCGCTGCTGCGGCGCGAGCAAAAGCTAAGCCAAAAGCAGGCGGCCGCCGACCTTGGTATCTCACAGGCGTTGCTGTCGCATTATGAAAAGGGCATCCGCGAATGCGGGCTCGATTTTGTGGTAAAGGTGGCTTCGTACTATAACGTCTCCTGCGACTATCTGCTGGGCCGTTCCCCTGACCGAAGCGGAACGCTGCTCAGCATTGAGGAGCTGCCCGCGCCTGAGGATGCGGGTAAAGAAAATGCCGTGGGCAATGTCGGTCTTCTGGTCATGCTCAACAAAAAGCTGATCTCAAATTCGCTTTATGTGTTGTTTGACCTGCTGGGCAAAACCAAAAACCGTCTGCTCATCTCACAGATATCCGCCTTTTTCATGCTGGCCGTATACCGCATGTTTAGAATTATTTATTCTGCCGACGGTAAAAATCCGCAGGCTTTTTTTTCGGTGCCAAAGCCATTGGCGCCGGGCTATGCCGACGCCGCCATGCGCGCACTTGAAAGCAACGCCGAAACCATTGTGTCAGGCGAGCTGAAGCAAATTCCCTGCCTCGGCGAGATTGAAGAAATTATTCCGGTACCGATAAGCACCCAGTCGCTCAACGAAAGCTACCCGCTGTTTGCCGCATCGCTGTTTAACCTGATTAAGAATGCCGAAGAACAGCTACCCGGTGAAAAAGCCGATAAATAAAAGCACCGCCATAGCTATAAACCAACAAGGTACAAATTCCTTTAAACAGCGAGCCGTTGCGCATTGTCCCGGTATAATAGGCGTTCTGTGGCTATTATACCATGAGTGCAAGCGAATGGTATAATTTGCGCATCAAAAGGCGGTTGCCGCGTTAAGCGGCGAGCCGTTGCGTATTACCCCGGTATAATAGCCCTTCTGCGGCTATTATACCACAAATCAGGTTGCCATTTCTATACCGGCCTGTTAAACATCGGTAAGCAAATTGCCGCTTCGACGCACCACAAGGTCTAAAAACCGCTGCAAAACAGCCTTTGTTTGCAGCGGTTTTTGTTGTATCCGGTTTACAATGCGCTTTGGCCTTTCTGAATGTTCTCGGCCACCTTTTGAATCTCCTCCAGGCTGCTAAAAGGCACCGACGACTGCATAATATTCTCCTGAACAAAGGCAGGCAGTCCGTCAAAATATGCTTTTACCTGCTGGTTCTTCATCCATTCGGGCTTGCTGTTGTCCATGGCTGGCACACTCCTTCGCGTAATATTATCTCTATTTTGTGCCAAACACTGCAAATAATTCCTTACTGCCTGAAAAAGTATGACTGCCGGCATACCGGCCAAAGGCGCGGGCGTGTCCGGCAATAAACACCGTATTATGCACATTCTTTTATGAACATTTGTTCCAAATACAGGCTGAATCGGTTGCTTTTCTTTTTGCTATGCGGTATAATATTTAAAATAAAACGATTGCGGCCGCGACCGGCACCTATAAACGGACGGAGGATATTAAAATGGCTGACGACAAGCAAGGCGCACTTGAAACTGCACTGAGCCAGATTGAAAAAAAATTCGGCAAGGGCGCGGTGATGAAACTTGGACAGCACAGCGCGCTGAATGTTGATGCAATTCCCACCGGCTCTATCGCGCTGGATTATGCGCTGGGCATCGGCGGCGTTCCCAAGGGGCGTATCGTCGAAATATACGGGCCGGAATCCTCCGGTAAAACCACCGTGGCGCTGCATATTGTGGCTGAGGCGCAAAAACGCGGCGGCGACGCGGTGTTCATTGACGTTGAGCACGCGCTCGACCCGGTTTACGCTCAGTCGCTTGGCGTTGATATTGACTCGCTGCTCGTTTCGCAGCCCGACACCGGCGAGCAGGCGCTGGAAATTTGCGAGGCGCTTGTGCGTTCGGGCGCTATTGATGTCGTGGTCATCGACTCGGTAGCCGCCATGGTCACCAAGGCCGAAATTGAGGGCGAAATGGGCGACTCGCACGTCGGCCTTCAGGCACGCCTAATGAGCCAGGCGCTGCGTAAGCTCACCGGCGCTATTTCAAAGTCCAACTGTATTGCGATCTTTATCAACCAGCTGCGCGAGAAGATCGGCGTCATGTACGGCAACCCCGAAACGACGCCCGGCGGACGCGCACTCAAATTTTACTCCTCGGTGCGTCTGGACGTCCGCCGCATTGAGCAAATTAAGCAAGGTAGCGAAATTTTAGGTAACCGCACCCGTGTCAAGGTGGTAAAAAACAAAGTCGCTCCGCCCTTTAAAGAAGCGGAATTTGACATTATGTACGGCAAGGGCATTTCAAAGGAAGGCGAAATTCTCGACCTGGCAGTCAAGCTTGGCATCATTCAGAAAAGCGGCTCGTGGTTTTCCTACAACGAGACCCGCCTGGGTCAGGGCCGCGACAACGTCAAGGAATATTTTAAAAGCAGCCCCGAGCTGCTCGACGAAATTGCAGCCAAAGTACGCGAGGGCATCAGCACGGTCGGCGTGGAAAAGACCAAGCCTGCCAAGGCGTCCCGCACCGCCGCCAAGGGCTCGGCCGACATTGACGTTGAGGTCGATTCGGAGCGCGGGAGCGAATGATTATCACCGACGCGCGGCGAACAAAACGCGGCAGAATCTCGGTGTATGCCGACGGCGAATTTTTGTTTGCAGCCGAGGAGGAAAGCTGGCAGCTTTCGGGTCTTAACACCGGCGATACGGTTGACGAGGCGCAGCTTGACGCCCTGCTGCGTCAGAGCCGCGCGCAAGAGGCCAAGCGCCGTGCGCTGAACATGCTGTCGGCCAAAAGCTACACCGCCCAAACCCTGACCCGCCGTCTGGCCGAAAAAACCGGCGGTGAAGCGGCGCACACGGCGGTTGCGCGCATGGAGGAGCTGGGGCTTATCGACGACGAGGACTACGCGTTGCGCTGTGCGCGCGATTTGTTCCATCTGCGCGGCTTTGCCCCGCGGCGCATCCGCTACGAGCTGCAAAAGCGCGGTATTCCGTCCGAGCTGTGCGCGCTGGCGCTTGAAGAAATTGCGTCGGACTGCGACGACCTTCCAGAACGGGCCGCTGTGCTTTTACGCGCACGCTTTGGCACACTTGAAAACGACGCCGACCTTCGGCGTGCCGTATCGTTGCTTGAGCGCTATGGCTATAGCTATTCCGATATTCAAAGTGCGCTGCGCGCTGTTTCCGAAACGGAATAAGGGTACAGAACGCTTTTCGCAGCCTGCCCGACAGGCTTTACGCATTCATTCAGGTTAAACAGTCGTCAAGCTGTCGGTTGTTTTGTTCCGAATGCCTATCAATATCTCCCCGAAAGGACTTAAAATATTCTATGACTTATAAGGTTGGAATGATCTCGCTCGGCTGCTCTAAAAATCAGGTAGATGCCGAGCATATGCTGGCCGAGCTTTCGGTGAACGGTTTTACCCTGTGTAACGAGCCGGAGGAATGCGACGCCATCATCGTCAATACCTGCGGCTTTATTGAGGACGCCAAGCGCGAATCGATTGAGAGCATCTTTGAGGCGGCCCAGCAGCGTAAAAACAAGCTCAAAGCGCTGGCCGTCACCGGTTGTCTTGCCGAGCGCTACCAGCAGGAGTTCGCCGCCGAAATTCCCGAGGCGGATGTCATCCTCGGCATGGGTGCGATGGGCAACATCGCTCAGGCGCTGCGGCACGCGCTGGAACAAGGCGAGCGCGTCGTGGAATTTGGCGACAAAGCCGCGCTGCCCCTTGAGGGCAAGCGCATTCTGGCAAACGCCCCCTACTTTGCGTACCTGAAGGTGGCCGAGGGCTGCGACAACCGCTGCGCCTTCTGTGCCATCCCCGATATTCGCGGGCATTTCCGCAGCCGCAAAATGGAGGATATTATAGAGGAAGCGAAAACGCTCGCCGAGCAGGGCGTTGTTGAGCTTAACGTTGTCGCACAGGACACCACCCGCTACGGGCAGGATCTTTACGGCAGGCTGATGCTGCCCGAGCTGCTGCGTGCGCTATGTCAGATTGAAAAACTGCACTGGATACGCGTGCTCTACTGCTACCCCGACCGCACAACCGATGAATTGATTGACGTAATCGCAAGCGAACCGAAGATTGTCAAATACATCGACCTGCCGCTGCAGCACAGTTGCGACCCTGTGCTGCGCCGTATGCTGCGCCGGGGTGATTTCAGCCTTATAGACGGCCTGCTCAACAAGCTGCGCGACCGCATCCCCGGCGTCGTCATCCGCACCACGATGATCGCCGGTCTGCCCGGCGAAACCGAGGCGGAGTTCGAGCACCTGTGCGACTTTGTCCGCGACCAAGCCTTTGACCGGCTCGGCTGCTTTGCCTATTCACAGGAGGAAGAAACCCCTGCGGGAAAAATGCCGGATCAGCTTGAGCCGGAGCTGCGCCGCCGCCGTGCCGATACAATTATGGAAATTCAGATGGGTATTGCCAACCAAATTGCCCATGCGAGCGAGGGCCGCACGCTTGAGGTTCTGTGTGAGGGCTGGGACGACGAAGCGCGGTGCTATGTGGGCCGCAGCTATATGGATGCCCCCGACATTGATACCAAGGTGTATTTTGTCGGGGCACAAGGCCTTACGGCGGGCCGGTTTGTCACGGTGGAGATTACCGGCGCCGACGGCTACGATCTGACCGGAGAGCAGGTGGATTAAAATGAATCTTCCGAATAAGCTGACGCTGCTGCGCATTATGCTTGTCCCGTTTTTTGTGTTTTTTCTCATGGCCGAGCGCTCCGGCACCTTTCTCCTGCTGGCGCTGCTCGTCTTTGGGGTTGCCAGCCTGACCGACCTGCTGGACGGCAAAATTGCGCGCAGCCGCGGGTTGGTCACCACCTTTGGCAAGCTGATGGACCCGCTGGCGGACAAAATTCTTGTCATGAGCGCCATGATCTGCTTTGTTGCCTTAAAGCTTGCCCCCGCATGGGCGGTTATTGTCATTCTAACCCGCGAGTTTCTGGTCACCTCGCTGCGGCTTATCGCAGCCGGAGAGGGGCGTGTCATCGCCGCCGACAAATGGGGAAAGGTGAAAACGGTCACCCAGATGGTCTGGATTATATGGGTACTGCTCTGGCAGTGGTTAACCGCCTCCCCGTTGGCGCTGCCCGCCGGGCTTGACGCGTCGGGTCACACTGTCTCAACGGTTTTGCTGACTGCGTCGGTATTTTTCACGCTGCTTTCAGGCTTTAATTACGTCTGGAAAAACCGTGCGCTGCTGTTTGGGGATATGTGACAGGCGGCGCGCCGCTTTAGCGTAGGCGTATTTAATCGCGCTGCTGACAGGCAGCTACCCGTAGCAGCACGCTTGCTTAAAGATTTGATTGGAGGTTCAAAATGGTTCCCGTCATTGCCATGCTATTCACTTTGGCTCTCCCCGCTTTTGTAATATGGAGAAGTGGTCAGAAGAAGCCGCTGCGTCGTCCGTACCTGCTCTCGGTCGGCAGCTTTGCATTTTGTACCATAGCGGCGATAGAAGAACTATACGCCGTTAAAGAACGGCTGCTTGCCGGGGACACCGGCGGCATTGCGGATACGATTGATGCCGCCTTGGTTCTGTGCATTGTGCTCTTGGTTGTCGCCGTCATTTTAAATCTTCTTGCGTTGTGGCGCTCCCATGAGGATGCAAAAAATAACCAAAACAGCTAGCTATGCGGCTTGCGAACAGGCCTGCTTGCCAGACGCCACCCCATCTGTATGCGCCACCGGACGACGCGAAAAATAGTCCGCAAATATCAGGCCCCCTTCAGGTTAATTACGCGTAACGTTCTCTTGCAATTTCCCCAGTCATATGCTAGAGTAATATTGTACGAATAATTTTATATCCGATGCGTTTAACGGGAAGGGTTTTCTCATATTCTTTCGTCTCAGAGAGTCGCGGTCACCGGCTGAAAGCCGCGGCGCAAAAGAGCAGAAAACCGTGCCCCCGCCAGCACAGCAGGAGAACGCGCCGTGTCCGGCGTTTATTACCCTGTTTGCGTTTTGTCCGCGTTAAGGGCAGTGCTCCCCCGAAGTGGAACAGCGGTAATCAAGCCGTCTTCGTGCCGTTGCATGAAGGCGGCTTTTTGATACAATAATTATAACGGACGCCCGGGTTTATTGCACCGGCGCGTCCGCATCAAAAGGAGTGGTTTCTTTGAAAATTTATAATACCCTGACGCGGCAGAAAGAGGAATTTGTGCCGCTGGAGCCGGGCAAGGTGAAAATATACGCCTGCGGCCCCACCGTCTATAATTTTATTCACATCGGCAATGCGCGCCCTATCTGCGTGTTTGACACGCTGCGCCGCTATTTTGAGTACCGCGGGTATGAGGTGACCTTTGTTCAGAACTTTACAGACATCGACGACAAGCTCATCAACCGCGCCAACGACGAGGGCACGACCGTCCCGGACATCGCCGCAAAATATATCAAGGAATATATGACCGACGCCGCAGGGCTGGGCATCCGCCCCGCCACGGTGCATCCCAAAGCGACCGATACTGTGGATGAGATTATCAACGTCATCGAAACGCTGGTGGAAAAAGGCTACGCCTACCCCTCGCAGGGCAGCGTCTATTTTCGCAGCCGCAAATTTCACGATTACGGCAAGCTCTCGCACATGCCGATAGAGGATCTGGAATCGGGCAGCCGCGTCGACGTTTCGGAGCACAAGGAGGACCCGCTGGATTTTGCGCTCTGGAAGGCCGCCAAGCCCGGCGAGCCGTTCTGGGCGTCGCCCTGGGGTCAGGGCCGCCCCGGCTGGCATATTGAGTGCACCGCAATGATCCGCAAGCATCTGGGCGAGACCATTGACATCCATTGCGGCGGCAGCGACCTCATTTTTCCGCACCATGAAAACGAAATTGCGCAGGGCGAGTGCTGCTCCGG
>JAEWYJ010000301.1 GCA_023395695.1 Bacillota bacterium
ATTATACTGCGGATAGCGGGGGTTCCCCTCAAATTTAAAGGTGCCGGCGTCTACGGCAATGCCACACATCACAGTGCCGTTGCCGCATAAAAATTTGGTTGCGGAATGAATGACAATATCCGCGCCATACGCAATCGGACGGCAAAGCGCGGGTGTCGTAAAGGTGGAATCCACAATCATAACAATGCCATTGCGGCGGGCAATGGCGGCAATGGCCTCAATATCCGCCACGTTGGCGTTTGGGTTGCCGACCACCTCGACAAAGAATGCCTTGGTGCGGTCGGTGACAGCGGCCTCCCACTCCTCAAGATTGGCGGGGTCGACAAATTTGGTTTTTATGCCGAGGTTCCCCAGCGTCACACCCATCATATTGATGGCGCCGCCGTAAATGCAAATTGACGAGACTATCTCGTCCCCGGCCTGCGCCAGGTTTAAAAAAGTGCTGAACATAACGCCATGCCCCGAGCTCATAGCCACGGCGGCCGCGCCTCCGTCAAGTGCTGCAACGCGCTTTTCAAGCACGTCCACCGTCGGGTTTGAGAGACGCGTGTAAATATTCCCCGCCGCCTTAAGCTCAAAAAGCTGTCTGGCGTATTCGACGCTTTCAAACGCGTAGGCGTTGGTCATATAGATCGGCGGCGCCACCGAATGCTGGTCGCTGTCCGGCACATAGCCGGCGCGCACCGCCAACGTGTCAAATCCCAAATTTTTTTCTGTATTCGGCATAGAAAAACCTCCCGCATCGGTTTAAAAAAAGTCGTTTTTTTGCTATAATAATTTTGTATATACCATCATATCACATTTGGAGGAGATTTTCATGAAAAAGTTTTCCGCTTTTTGCATCGCGTTACTCCTCTGTCTTGCCATATTGTGCACGCAGATATCTGCGGCGGCGTACACCCCGTCGTTTGATCCTGCCGCACAGGCGGTTTATCTGATAAATCTGGACAGCGAGATGACCATTTACGAAAAGCACGCCGACCAAAAGCTCGAGCCCTCTTATCTGGCGCAGCTTATGACCGTTGTGCTTGCGCTTGAAAACGTTAAAAGCCCCGCTGAAGAAACGGTGACGATGAAGAGCTATATTCAGGACGAAATGTACCGCCAGAACGTCAAGCTTGGCGGTATCCGTCTGGCGGGGCTTTATAAGAACGAGACGCTGTCGGTTGAAAAGCTGATGTATGCCGTCATGCTGCGCGACGCCAACGAGGCCGCCATGATGCTGGCCGACTACATCGGCGACGGCTCGGTGCCCTACTTTGTCGAGCTGATGAACAAACGCGCAGCCGAGCTGGGCATGAAGGATACGCATTTTACCAACCCGCACGGCCTGCCCGACGCCGACAGCTACACAACCGCCCGCGATATGGCGCTTCTGGCCCGGCACGCCATGGCGCTGCCCGGCTTTTCGGAGCTGATTTCGGTAACCGCCTATGACGGCGGCCCAACCAACATCAACGAGCATTTAAACTGGAGCAGCACCAACCGTCTGCTCGTGAGCAGTTCACCCTATTATAACCGCTTCGCCTCAGGTGTTAAGAGCGGTTACCACCAGACACTGGGCTCCTGCGCCGTTTCTATGGCCAAGCGGGACGGTTACAGCTACCTGCTGGTGGTGCTGGCCAGCACCGGCGTGGACGAGACCGGGAAGGATAATACTATGTTTTCGGCCTTTGCGGAAACAAACCGCCTTTATGCCTGGGCCTTTGACACCTTCAGGGTTAAAACCCTGCTTGAAAAGGGCAAAAACTTCGGAGAGATACCGCTTAAGCTCTCCTGGGGCAAGGATTTTCTGCGTATTATGAGCGCGGACAACTTTACGGCGCTTATTCCCGACGCCATTGAATCCTCCAGCATCCAGTATGCCCTCGACCTGCCCGCCCACGTCAGCGCACCAGTTAAAAAGGGCGATCTCATCGGACAGGTGCGGCTGATACTGGCCGACGAGCAGGTCGGCGTTGTCGGCGGCGTCGCCGCCGAGGATGCCGAGGTTTCCCGCTCATTGCTGCTGCTCGAAACGCTGCTGGGTGTGACGAGAACCTTCTGGTTCAAGTTTATTGTCATTTTGCTGATTGTTTTAATATTGATTTATATTGCGCTGATGATTATTCGCAACCGCAACCGCCGGCGTTACCGCGGCACGGGGCGGTAGCGCCGCACAAAAAGGAGTCGCACATGGATTGGACCGAATTAAGCATAACCGTACCCACGGCGCAGGCTCAGGAGGCCTGCGCCATTGCACAGATGGCCGCCGGGGGCGGCATTTACCTGGAGGACTATTCCGACCTTGAAGAAAAAACGCTGGAGATCGCCCGCATCGATTTAATTGACGAAGCGCTGCTTCAAAAGGACCGCAGCAAGGCGATCATCCACCTTTATCTGTCGCCGGAGCAAACACCTGCCGAGACGCTCGCCTATATCGGCGGGCGTCTGGAAAGCTGCGGCATCCCGTTTAGCGTTTCAACCGCCGGTGTGCGGGAGGAGGACTGGGCCAACGCCTGGAAAACCTATTACCATGCAATCGCATTATCGGACAAGCTGGCCATCTGCCCCTCGTGGGAGCAGTATACCCC
>JAEWYJ010000179.1 GCA_023395695.1 Bacillota bacterium
GGCCAGGCCTTTTTTGGTGAGGCGGATATTCTCGGCGTGCAATACATGACCGGCTATGCCCCCCTTTATGACGGCGGCCAGCAGATTATCGGCATTTATTTTGTGGGGGTGCCGATTGAAGCCATCAACAATATTTTCAATGAAGGGCTTCGGTCTGCTGTCAGCGCGGTCATTCTGTTGACTGTTATCATTTTGCTTCTGGCGGCGGTATCGACGCTGCTGATCAGCAACAGTATTACGCGGCCCATTCAAAAAGTGACGCAAGCGGCACAGCAGATTGCGGATGGCGATTTTAATGTAACGCTTTCAGTCCGCTCAAAAGACGAGGTGGGGCGACTCGCAGATGCCTTTAACCAGACCATTGAAAGACTGGTGAATTATCAGGGCTATATCGACGAAATTTCCGACGCTTTACATCATATCTCGCAGGGAGATTTGAAAATTGAGCTTCAAAGAGAATACGCGGGACAATTTAAAAAACTGAAGGATGGCATGCAAAGCCTGCTTGCAAATTTGAATATGACGCTGTTGCAAATCAATCAATCGTCAGATCAGGTGCACAGCGGCGCCGATCAGGTGGCCAATGCGGCTCAGGCGCTTTCACAGGGTGCAACCGAGCAGGCAAGCGCCATTCAGGAGTTGTCCGCTTCTATTACCGAGATCAGCGAACAGATACGCAAAAATGCCGAAAATGCAAAATCGGCCCATGACAAAGCGGATTTTGCCGGCCGTGAAATGCACGTCAGCAACGACCAGATGCGCGAGATGACGGCAGCCATGCAGCAGATTACGCTGAAATCCTCCGAAATTTCAAAAATCATTAAAATTATTGACGATATCGCGTTCCAGACCAATATTCTTGCGTTAAACGCCGCGGTGGAAGCGGCCCGTGCGGGCGCGGCGGGCAAGGGCTTTGCGGTTGTTGCCGACGAGGTCAGAAGCCTTGCCGGAAAGTCGGCTGAGGCTGCAAAAAACACGACCGCTTTAATTGAAGAAACGGTTAAGGCTGTTGGCAGCGGATCGCAAATTGCCGACAAAACGGCCGCTTCTCTGGGACAGAGCGCCCGGGCCACCATGGAAACCGTCGCTTTAATCGATGCTATTGCGCTGGCCTCACAGGAGCAAGCCACGGCGATTGTCCAAATTGATCAGGGTATCGGGCAAATTTCAAGCGTTGTCCAAACCAATGCCGCTACTGCGGAGCAAAGTGCCGCAGCAAGTGAGGAGCTGTCGGGCCAGGCCAATATTTTAAAGTCGCTTATCGCTCAGTTTAGCCTCCGAGAGGCCGGTTATCGCATGAATGCGCCGCAGGATAAGACCGCCTTGGGCCATTCTCTGATATCTGGCGGCGATTACGACGGCTTTACCGCAGACCTTTCCGAAAGCAAATACTGACCGATGCGTCAAGCCCGGCGCGTTATGCGTTGGTGAATAACAATTAAAATACCGCTTTGCTGCAGCCGCGAATACCCGCAAGGTATTTGCGGCTGTTTTTATGCGCCCCCTCCGGCAAAACATGTATGTGCGGCACATGCAGGTAAGACAGAGTGCCGCTGATATTCCATAAAACAGCAGCTATCCTGACGGATAATCTGTTCTGATGTTTTCTCGGATATTGATATAAGATGATAAGCCATACGACAGCGGGCTTTTGCATGGACTTCTTCGTGATGATGCGATATAATAGAGAAAATTTACGTCCCATATTGGGGAGATGGCCGGTCGCGGCGCTTAACCGGCACGGGACCGTCAATATGGGCACCGTTTTTCGGCGCGCTGATGGAAAGAAAGGAGATGGCGATGAACGATTACGATTTTTACGAGGAACAGGGTTTTCCTTTTACAGGCAGGAAGCGAGACAGGCTTAAAGCGTTTTTGGCTGCGTACGACTTGCATTACGACGAGCTGATTGAGGCGACCGTTAACCTGATGGATTCGGACGGGAACATTGCCGCCACCTGCTCGCTTCACGACAATGTGCTCAAATGCGTTGCGGTATCCAAAGATTATCAGGGCTACGGTCTTTCTACCCGTGTTGTGACACAGGTTTGCAATCTGGCGGTCGAGCGCGGAAAAACGCATCTCTTTTTATTCACCAAACCGGACAATAAGCAGATGTTTTTGGATATGGGCTTTTACCCCATTCTTGAAACCAAAGACGTTTTATTTGCTGAGAACCGGAAAAACGGCATTAAAAACTATGTTTTGCAGCTGGATAAGCGTGCGGGCGACAGCATAGGCGCCATTGTGGTCAATTGCAACCCCTTTACAAACGGGCATCGTTACCTGATAGAAACCGCCGCAAAACAGTGCGATGTGCTGCATCTGTTTGTTTTATCGGAGGATAAGAGTGCGTTCCCGGCGGATGTGCGTTACGAGCTGGTACGGCAGGGCGTGGCAGACATATCCAATGTTCTGCTGCACAAAACAAGCGATTATTTAATTTCTTCAGCTGTCTTTCCGACCTATTTTATCAAGGAGCAGGCAAAGGCCGAGGACGCAAACTGCGAGCTGGATATTCGCATATTCTGCGAGTATTTTGCCCGAGAGCTGGGGATCACAAGGCGCTTTGTCGGCACCGAGCCCAACTGCGGGGTAACCGGCGCCTACAATGCCAGAATGAAGGTGCTGTTGCCCCAATATGGCATTGAGCTGATAGAGGTTGAGCGCACGCAGCTTAACGGTATGCCGATCAGCGCTTCGTCGGTGCGGCTGCTGCTGCACGAGGGTGATCTGCAGGCGGTCAGAAAGCTGGTGCCTCCCACCACCTTTGCCTATCTGCAGCAGCACCATGCGCAATATCAAAAGCAAGATTAGAAAATACGCACAGTAAGAGCACGACTGCCCGGCGGAGCGTGTTCGGGCTAGGGCCTCCCGGCTTCGCCGGGAGGTTTTAAGTATGCGTTAGGTGTATCTGGGATAACTTTTCTGGTATGAATTCCCGTAAAAATTGTAAGTTGCTCCCCTAAAGCTATTAATTATACCATTTTTCAGCATAAACTTCCTATTTGTGCTATATTTTTAACAAGAATAAGCGGAAGGAGGTCGAACGCATGAAACGGTTTATGGCTCAGTTTAGTGGAATCATTGCTTGTCTGGCGCTTGTAATAGCAACAATGTCCTCGAACATTGCCTGCGGGTACCTTGCTTATCAGCCGGAACTGCCCCAGAGCGCAAAGAAATTGCGTAAGTTTTAATGGTGTCTCTTTCTGAAAGGCTCACGGATTATCTTGTTTTAAACGGCAGCATTCGTGAGGAGGATAAGGATCTGTATGCTTTTGGAATAGGGCAAGGGCTGTTTATTGCGTTGAATACAGCGACCACCTTTTTAATCAGCCTGTATTTCGGCATGGTCTGGCAGGGAGGGTTATTCCTGATCTGCTATTTCAGTCTGCGTTCCTACAGCGGCGGGTACCACGCCAGTACCCCTGCAAGATGTTACTTGGTATCCACTGCGATTACAGTGCTGTTTTTTCTGTTGCTTAAATACAGTCCTGATTGGCCGCCGATTATCATGTTATCTTCCGGCATTATTGCGATGACCGTTACGGTGCTGCTTGCCCCTCTGGAAAGCATTAACAAGCCACTGGATGCATTGGAAAGAAAAACGTATAAAAGGAGGTCTATGGCTGTACTGTCTGTTCAGTCCGGCGTAGGCTTTCTTTTATATGCGTTAGCGCAAAAGACGGCGGCAAGTGTCGTGCTGCTGTCCATTACTTTTGTCGGCGCAATGCTGCTAATTGCAAAATTCACTGCAAAGGAACAAGGCGCATAGAAACAGTGTGAATTTTATGTACGGCAGCAGCCGATTCTATCGCTGTATCCGCAATGTCAGTTTTAGGCTGGTCACAGCCGGCAAGCCATATAATAAGTCTTAAAAGCCGTGGCAATCGCCGGCGGCTCCCCTTAGTTTGCTTTCATCACTTCCTTTTCAATGGGATCGCCGCTTGGCCCATGGGCATCTCGCGCAACGATTCCACAAAGGTTACCTTACAAATGGCATGTGCCTGTTCACTGCGGTAGTTTATACCGATGAGCAGGCACATGTCATTTTATAATGCTTATACTGATATAGGTTAAAAGCAACATTTTGACGCTCGCTTTTTCAGCATTCGTCGCTGTGGTTATAGGCTGAACGTTTTCCTGTATTCGCTTCCTCGGTTGGCAGAACATTTCGTTAATCCTGTAGGAGGTTTAACCGGAATCAGCATCACAATTAAATATCTGTTTATCTGTGTCCGCTTTTAAGCTGCAGTGTACTTTGCGCACATTTTCGCCGGAACTGCCGGTAGAAGGCAACGTAAAAATACGACATCCAGCGGTGCGGTGCTTTAAATTTGCAGGCATTATCTGCCGGCGGCCGGCCGTACGAGTGCCTTTTTATGGCACCGGACTGCGCCTATGCATTGCAAATGCAGCCACCCTATATTTTTACAAGTACAGAGAGTCCCTTAATAGGCAGAATCATATAATATAAGTAGACAGTATATGTCTACTAATAACTACGAAAGGTAATATATTATGATTTCTAAATATAACAGCCATTCTTGTTATGAACCATATGCCGGTTCCAATAGATTACCGGATCGGGGCCCGGGCTGCCCTGAAAATAATTGCAACCCTTGCGGTAATTCTTGTTGCAACAAATGTGGGGTAGGGCCGACTGGCGCAACCGGCGCAACCGGTGCAACGGGTGCCACCGGCGCAACTGGCGCAACTGGTGCCACCGGCGCCACCGGCGCAACCGGATCTACCGGCGCTACAGGTGCAACGGGCACGACCGGCGCTACTGGTTCAACCGGTGCTACTGGAGCCGGATCCTCTGGCGCTACCGGCCCCACCGGGCCAACGGGCTCCACCGGCGCGACAGGCCCAACCGGTGCTACTGGAACGGGATCCTCTGGCGCTACCGGCCCTACCGGGCCCACTGGACCAACCGGCCCTGCCGGAGGCCCTACCGGCCCGACTGGTCCAACCGGTGCAACCGGCCCCACCGGCGCTACCGGAGATATTGGCCTGACCGGTCCGACAGGCCCCACTGGGGCAACAGGTCAGACCGGCCCCACCGGTGCTACCGGTCTGACTGGCCCGCCAGGACCTA
>JAEWYJ010000046.1 GCA_023395695.1 Bacillota bacterium
ACCTGATCGTTGCTGGCCGCAGTATTTCGGCAGATCATGCCGCCCACGCCGCCATTCGCGTCATGTCCACCTGTACGCAGCTGGGAGAAGCCGCAGGCATTGCCGCAGCAAAAAGTCTGGCGCTTGGTGTCAATGCCAACAGCCTGGACGGCTCTCTCGTTACCAAAACACTCTTTGTATGATCAGTAAGGAGGGTCACCATGAATAAGAAAACAAGGCAAACCGTTTTTACCGTTATTGGCATTTGCATTATGTTCATGTTTCAACTCATTCCGGCGCCCCAGGGCCTGACCCCGCTCGATATGCAAATTACCGGTGTCTTTTTCGGCACCATTTTTCTCTGGCTGACCGTATCCACCTTCTGGCCAAGCCTTTTGGCCATTGTTGCAGTGACCATGACACCCGTCTTTACCCACGCCCAGGCACTGTCCGGCTCAATGGGAAGCTGGGTGACGTCCTTCGTGCTGTTCAGCTCC
This sequence comes from Bacillota bacterium, assembly GCA_023395695.1. Lineage (GTDB taxonomy): Bacteria > Bacillota > Clostridia > Oscillospirales > Ruminococcaceae > Yanshouia. The sequence goes on from JAEWYJ010000046.1 coordinate 477, forward strand.
ATCCTCACCTTTGCCCTGAGCAAGAGCGGAATTCTGCGAAGAATCGCCATTTGGTTCATCACCAGGCCGATTGCCAAGAAAAACCCATGGGTTCTTATTTTTCTGTTTTTCCTCGGGCCGCTGGTCATGGGCGCATTCATGTCCCCTATGCCCACTTACATCGTGTTCGCCGCCGTAGCGGAAGAAATCTTCATACAGCTCGGCTACAAGCCGGGCGAGCGCACTCCCCAGATGCTGATTTTAGGCATTCTCAGCATATCTTCCCTTTCCACAGCATCCACGCCAATTGCCCACACCGTTCCGATTCTCGCTTTTTCGCTCTATGAAAAAGGGCTGGGCACATCTATCGCCTTTGCCTCCTATACGATTTTCGGAATTGTCGTCTCACTCATTGTTCTTCTGGGCATGATGCTCATTTTCCGTTATGTCTACAAGCCGGATCTGTCAAAAATTCAAAACTTTAACGCCGAAATTCTTAATAAAGAAAAAACACCCATCAGTGCGCAGGAAAGGTATTCGCTGGCCGTATTTCTCTGCGTGGTTGTCATCTGGATGCTGCCGGGCCTTATCAAGAACGTGCTCCCCGGCGTATATGGCGCCATCAACGGCCTTGGCACTGCGATTCCGGCTGTCATCGGCGTTGTGGTGCTTTGCCTGATCACCGTCGACGGAAAGCCCGTGCTCAATCTGGGCGAAGCTTTTAAGAGTGCGCCCTGGGCCGCCGTGATGATGGTGGCCGCCGCCATGGTGCTCGGCAGCGCGCTTACGGCCGAAAAGGTGACTGTAACGCAGTATATCGTCAATGCGATGACACCTGTTACAAGCGGGTTGTCACCCATGGTCTTCGTCCTGTGCGTCACGCTGTTCACCATTGTATTTACAAACTTTGCCTCCAACACGGTTACCGTAACGCTGGTCTACACTATGGTCATGCCGCTTGTGCTGTCAGGCGCGGTATCTGGTGTAAACCCGGCCGCATTGACCTGTATCATTGGCGCCGCCGCCTCTCTGGCACAGGCAACGCCGCCATCCACTGCGCAGGCCGCCATAGCGGCTGGCAGCGGCTGGCTTGAGGTCAACACCATGTTCCGCTACGGGCTGCTGATCGGCCTTCTCGAAGTCGTTATTTTGACCTTTATCGGATATCCAATCCTAAACGCCATTATGTAACATGCCATCGCGCATCAATTGCCATCAAAGCAGGAGCAGGCACCCCCTTAAAACGTCAGGGGGTGCCTGCTCCTTTTTCTGAGGCAGCGCCCCGAAGCGGGTTACGATGCCGTCACAAAGCTTAAGGCCGCCAGTATTTCGTTGTTGGTCACGGCGCGCTTAGGATTAAAATATCCGTCCTCAAGCGCAAAGATGCCCTGGTCGACAAGCGTGCGCACAATACGGGGCTTTTCGCATGCGTCAATATCCGCAATTTGGGCGTTGGCCGTAGGCGAAAAGTCACCGATTAAAAACACTGTTTTAGCCAGCGCCTCTCTGGTAACCGGCTGGTCCGGATAAAAATACTCCCGGCCGTCCTGCGCCTTTTCCCAGTCGATATAGCCGCCGAAAACAGCGGTTTCTACCGCGTCAAAGCCGTCGTCATTCCAACGGACATCCTCGAACAGGCCAAAGGTATGCCCCTTTTGCTCTGTCTGATAATATTTTGAGGAGGACGGCACATAAACCGGCAGGTGCAGCGCCTTGGTGACAATTTCCGCATAGCTCAGGCGGGTGGCGGTGTCGTCATTTGCAAAGGCCGACATGTCGTCCATCAGCTCAGGATACAGAAAACGCGCCATTTCGGCAATGCCTTTTTGAAAGCGAAAGGTGGGGGAATTGATAAGCTTATCGGTAATCAGATAAACCCGGTTTTCCTTAACGGCCTTAATGGTTTCAAAGCCATCCCGCTCACCAATGGAGATCAGGTTGCCTCCGGCGTTCATCGCGCCGCGCTGCGAGACGTAAACATCGATGCGGTCGGCGTTTTCCAAAACCCGTTCAATGCCGAAGGCTGCAAAGGTGCTGCCCTTTTCAACCGGCGGCGCGTCGGCAGCCAGATTAATGCCGCCTGCAAACGCAATGGCGCGCCCGGGCATAGAATCGGGTGTAACGGTGCGCAGCTCAATCTCAGTTGCTTCCATAAATACCGTTTTCTTGTCGGGTAGCTGCGCGGTACGGGTGGCAATGCCGTCAATGGCGGCATAGAAATCGGTCAGCCGCCGCTGCGCCATTTCTTGGGTACCGGTGAGCGCGGCCAACTTTCCGATATAATCCGAAAACTTGTCGTAGCTGTCGGGATAAAGCGAGACAACCGGGATGCCCGCGCGCTCAATTTGGGCGATATAATCGGGCGCGTTGCGGGCGATAAACGGGCGGATCAGCACGAGGTCGGGCTCGGCCGCGATAATTTGCTCGGGGTCGCCCTTATAGTCGAAGGCGGGCAATAGTGCCGCCTCGGGCGGGTAGATGCTGCCGGTATAGACGCCGATAAGCTTATCGCCAGCGCCGATCTCATAAAGATTTTCAGTATGGGCCGAATACAACGAGATAATGCGGCTGCACGGGGCGTCAAGCCGGACTTCGCGCCCATCGTCGTCAGTGAACTGTATGGCAACCGCCTCGTCCGCCGCCTGCCCCGGCGCAACCGAAAGCGATGTTGACGGCGCGGCACAAGCGGCCAGCGCAATGCAGCATAGAACAGCCAACACAATCGTTGCTTTTCTTTTAATCGGGTTGAAAAAATTGTTCATCATTTATTGGTCCAGCGCGTCGATGGCGTCCTGTGTATGCTCGACAAACATCTTCTGAATGCCTGCGTACTCGCCAAGGCCCTTCAGGACACACTCGACCTCGTAGCCCTCGCCCTTAAACTGGGTCTTCCACGAATCCTCTTCGTCACCGGCCATGTCGTTGTTGGCATGATCGCCCGCGACGATCATCAGCGGCAGCAGCACCACTTTGGTCGCGTCGGTCTTGGCAACCTCGGCCATGACCTCCTCAAGCCCGGGCTCAGCCTCCACGGTGCCGATATGATAGTTTTTCGCGCCCTCCATCGCCTTAACAATGCCGTCGAGCTTGGCATAGGTCGCGTTAGCGGCGTGCTCGGTACCGTGGCCCATGAACACAACGGCAGTCTTGTCCACGTTATACGGGGCGGTGTCTTCGACAATGATGTCCGCCAGCTCGGCGTAATCCGCGTCGCTTGACAGCAGCGGCGCGCCGATCGAAAAGGCGTCGAATTTGTCCTTAAACGGCGTCACCTCCGCGACCATGTCGTCATACTCAAAACCGTTCATTACGTGGGTGGGCTGAATCACCAGCGTTTTGACGCCGTCGGCCACCAGCCGGTTCATTGCCTCCTCGACATTGTCAATCTGCTCGTTGTCGCGGCTTTTGAGCTTGTTGATGATGGTCTGGCTTGTAAAGGCACGGCGCACCTCAAAGTCGGTAAAGGCATCGGTGATGGCCGCCTCTACCGCGCCGATCGTCGCGGCACGGCTCTCGTTGTAACTGGTGCCAAAGCTCACGACAAGAATCGCTTTTTTGACTTCGCCTTGCGCGGTCGCGGATTCGGCCCCTGCCGATTCGGGCGCCTGCGCCACAGGCTCAGTGCTTTGGGCGGTCGAAGCTGACGCAGGCTTTCCAGCGCCGCCGCAGGCCGTCATCCCCAGCATTAAAATTGCCAACAGTATTGTCCTCATTCGTTTCATTATTTTAACCTCTTTTCGTTTTATCGCCTACCGCAAAGCGTGCCATAAAATATGGCCGGTATTGGGCAGGTCTATTGTATTGTATCGTAAACACAAAGTCCCCTGCCGGGGATAATCTGCGCCCTGATACCAAATACCGTTTCTAAAAGTGCCTCGGTAAAAACCGTTTCGGGGCTGCCAAGCGCCGCCAACCGGCCTTCGTGCAGCGCAACGACACGGTCGCTGCAGCTATAGGCGGTCGAGAGGTCATGGTTGACCGCAATTACGGTCAGCCCCTTACGGACAAGCCCCCTTAAGAGCTGGTTCATCCTGATTTTGACGGCGGCGTCGAGATCGGACATCGCTTCATCCAACAGCAAAAGCCGGGGGCGCTGCGCCAGTGCGCGCGCCAATAGCACCCGCTGGTATTCGCCGCCGCTTAATTGGGTGATCGGCTTATCAGATAACGATAGAACGCCGGTCTGAGTCATGACCGCGCCGATCGCTTCAAGGCTCTGCGCATCGATGTGCTCAAAGCGTGCGCGGTGTGGGTACAGTCCCAGCATCACAAACTCAAAGCAGGTGAACGGAAAATTGGCCGGGGTGTTCTGACTGATGATCGCAATGTGTCTGGCGCGCTGCAAAGGCGGCAGCTTAGTCAGATTTTCTCCCTGATACAGCACCTCCCCGGATAGCGGCGTTAAATATCCGCATAAGAGCTGCATCAGCGTCGATTTTCCGCTGCCGTTCTCGCCGATAATGGACAAATATTCCCCCTCGCGGACCGAAAAAGTCACATCGTCGAGTACCCGCTGCGTGCCGTAACGAAAAATCAGCTTATCGGCGCAAAGGAGTTCAGCCAAGGCTTGCACCCCCTTGCCGCCGGATGAATATGTAAATAAAAAACGGGCCACCCAGCAGCGTGGTGAGCACGCCCACCGGAATATCGCCCTGCCCCAAAAGACGGGCGAAGCAGTCGGCCAGCCCCAGCAGCAGTGCGCCCGAAAGGCCCGAAAGCGGCATAAGCAGCCGGTTATCGGCTGAAAGCCAAAAGCGCAGCATGTGTGGCACAATAAGACCGACAAAGCCGATAATGCCGCAGACCGAAACGCACGCAGCCGTCATAAGCGCCCCTAAAAGCAGAAACAGCAGCCGGGTACGGCGCACGTTGACACCAAGACTGAGCGCCTGACGCGCTCCAAGGCTCATAATATTCAAACGGTCGGAGAACCAGACGGCCAGCAGGCCGCAGGTCAGCACCACCGGGGCTAAAAGCGCGACGTCGTTCCAATTTTTGGCCGAAAGGCTGCCCATAAGCCAAAACACAATAGCGCCGACATTCTCTCCCGCCATCATTTTAATAAAGCTGATGCCGGAGGAAAAAATAGCGCTGACAATCATGCCTGAAATAATCATGTTGCCGGTGACAAGCCCACTGCCTTTACCCGAAAGATAGACGACAATGCGCAGCGTCACAAGTGCAAAGAGCAGCCCCGCAGGCGTCACGGGCAGCATCAAGCCATAGGTAATATTTAAAAACAGCGCCAGACTGGCCCCAAACGCGGCGCCGGTGGAAACGCCCATCGTATAGGGATCGGCCATGGGGTTTTGCAAAATAGATTGAAAAATGACGCCTGATATCCCCAGCGCCATACCAACCAGCATGCCGCATAAAATACGCGGCATGCGGATACGCCAGATGACAGCAACGGCGTTTTCCTTAATATCGCCGAGCCAGCGGGCATCGCCGGTAACACGCGATAAAATAATTCTGGCACTATCCCCCACCGAGATGGCCATAGCACCGGTGTTTACCCCATAAAGCAGCAGCGCCGCAAGCGCCGCAATTAAAAAAAACGCGAGAAGCATCGCTCTTTTGCGCTGTCGGCGGTAAAGCGCGAGCAATTCGACGGGCATAGAACACCTCCGATGCAAAATAAAAAAGCCTGCGGCTTTGCGGCGCAGGCTTTGATTAAAGGGTAAACCAAACGGCCCCGCGCCGGGGTGTCGCCCGCGCGGAGTTTGTGATTTTCCGTTTAAAGCTTCCGATCGTCCGCAGAACAGTTTAACTATTGCCCGCATAGCATCTGCGGACAATCAGATTACAGGCAAGTCTTCTGGCTTATGATCCGCCGGCAAAGCGGCTTTGGCAGGCGTCTTCCCGATTTTCTCAGTGACCGGGCTACAAACCCGGCCTGCCAATTCAGATCAAATACAGCAACGGCTTTGCGCGGGATTCGCACCCGCTTCCTTTTTGACCGCAGAAGCCACTCTAAGCCTCTCCGGCACCTGTATCCGGGGTATATTGCAGCAGTCAGTGTAGCACAAAAGCTTTAAGAATGCAACACCGCTCGGCCATACATTTTCCGCCTTAAACCTGCAAAAGCACAACTAAAGCGAACAAAACAATACAAATAGTTATATTGTGCGGATTAAATACCATTGACCCGCTAAAGCGACATATGCCGATTACTTTTACGGTCTTATGCCGCAGCAAAGGTCAGCAACAGCCATAACCCGCCGTAAAACAACAGAGCGCGCGTTCTACGGCTGAAATTCAGCACACAAACAGTTATATTTTTAAATAATATTACTATTCGTGTTTTATCTACAGCTTTCGTATTGCTGTGCGCCACTTCGGGGCTAATTGCTTTTACTATGTATACTTGCCGAAAACCCTGTCCAGCACGGCAAATTTAACCGGCAAAGGTTGTCTCGTTAAGCTTGGCGCGTACCATTTCCGAAATTTCGTCATACGCGCGCTGAAAACGGCAGCTTCCGCTACGGCAAACCGACAGGTCGCATTTGCAGACATGGGAAGGGTCCAGGCAGCGCGAAAAGGTATACGGCCCTTCAAAAATTTCTATAACCTCGCGCAGCGTAATCTCACCGGGGGCACGTGCCAGCTCATAAC
>JAEWYJ010000070.1 GCA_023395695.1 Bacillota bacterium
GGGCGAACCCGCATACTGGTTGATGATCAGGATGTTGATGACCGACGTCTCCCCTTTTGCTCCAACGCGTCGAAAAACTGCAAAAGCCGTTCCTCGTCCGCTTTAAAGCCGAATTTTTGCCGCGCGGCCTTAATATCCACCTCGGCTGGGTATGCAATAGCCTGCCGGATGGCGGATATGGCCTCCTCGTCGCTGCCGCTGGGGACAAAGCTGACGCCCGACGCCGGTGCGACATTGCGCCAGTGCGAAAAGTCACCGGCAATAACCGGAAGCCCTGCGCAGAGGTATTCAAACAGCTTAATCGGCTCGCTCTCACGGTAAGCGGGCGTATCGCAGAGCAGCAGCAACCCCGCATCGCATTTGGCGTACAGCTCGGCAATGCCCTGACGCCCCAGCACCCCAAGGTATTTGACGCAGACATATTCCGGCATGGCCTGTGCGCGCTGGCGCACCGCCTCGCTTTCAAATGCTCCGGCCAGCAGCAGTGCCGCCCCCGCTGCGTGGCAGCAGCGTATCATGCGGTAAAGGCCCCGCTGTTCGGTGAGTGCCCCCGCATAGCAAACGGTACCCGGTGCCGGCCTTATACCGGTGCGCGCGGCGTCGAACAGGGCAAAATCCTCCTGTGTGGGGCGGTTTTGCACCACACAAATGCGATCGTTAAGCCCCTCAAGCGTCTGAGCAATGCCGCCGGTAGCGGCGAGAACCCCGCCGGCCATCGGCAGGTACTTTGTCAGCAACCTGCGCCCCCAGCGCGAGGCCGTGTCGCGCAGCGGTGAGGGAATCCATGGCTTGGTGCGCAGCTGCGCAGGCAGATCCTCGTGCGCGTCATAGGCCGCAATAATCGCCATGCGCCCAAGCTCCGAGAGCAGCGGCAGCAGCTCCGGGTCGTGCAGCACACAGATATCTGCACGGCTTTGCAGCAACGCCTCGGCTGCGGCGCGGCGCGCACTGAGCATGCGCCAAAGCCGGCCGTTCGGCAGCGCCACCCTGCAAAACCGAATGCCGCTTTCGTCTGTTCCGCCAAAATGAGGATTGATAATTTCCACCCGCCAGCCGGCTCTGGCAAGCGTCTTGGCCTGTTTGTGGTAAATGCGCACATCGTCGTGCGCATGCGCTGTCGTCACCATGGCAATACGGTGGTTCATCCCTCTCGTCCTCCCTTTAGCAGCCGGTCGCATGTCTGTGTTTTATTTAACTGATATTCAATGGCGGCCAGCGCCGCAAAAAAGATAAAATAACGGTCGTACAGCAGCCCAAAGCAGTTGGATACGAGGCTGTTTATCATGCACACCGCCAGAATCATACCGATGGGCAGACCAATAAACGGCCGTTTAATAGCAATAAGCATGCAGCTGATACCCGATGCAAAAACCAGACAGAGCAGAGCGGCCAGCTTAAGAACACCACCGTCAAGCAGGTCTGCCAGCAGCATGCTGTGCGCCGAAAGCGCGCCCAGCCGCGCCTGCCGGTCGGGATAAATCGCATCCAGCGGGTCGGTAAACCGATCGTATAATAGAATATTTTCTCCGCCACCCCGGCCAAAAACCAGCTCAGTTGCAGAATATTTTGAAATTTCCTCTAGCGCTATGCCCCAAATAACCCTGCGCTTTTCTAAAATAGAGCTGCCGCGTATTGTTTCATATCGTTCCGTCAGTCCGGTTTCTGTGGCGGGCGCCTGTGCCACACTGCGGGCTTGACTGCCGGGCGCATTTATTTGTGACAGGCCATACCGCAGCAGTGCCGCTTCGCCAATGGTAAGCGCTCCAATAACCGCCACGCAGCCCAGAGCCGCCCACCCCCTGCGCACACCTGGGGTGCGCAGGCCCGCGGCCACCAGCGACACGGCCAGCACCGTAAGCACAACCGGCAGCAGAATAAGCACCCTGCGCGAGCCAGACAGCAGCGCAAGCGACAGCACAACAGGCAGCGCGGCCGGCAGCAGGAGCGGCAGACCCACCGGTGATTTTTTTTCGCTGGCGGCAATGCATCCATATGTCAGCGCAATCAGGCCAACCACAAGCTGAGTGGCATACATGTTATAGTCCCGGCGCATCGAAAAGCGCGCCGTGTAATAAAGCGGTAGCCGCAGGGGCAAAAAATAATAGGCCAGCGTGCCAACCGCCACCGTAAAGGCCGAAAGCCCTACGGCAAGCAGTACCATCCGGGTTAAACCCGTTTTGTGACGCAGCAGAACCAGTGAGACAAACAGCAACATCAGCACCGCCACCACACGATATTTTTGCCATGCGAGCACCAAATTGCCAAAAACAAAAAAGTTGACGGCATCTGCGGACAGATAGACCGCCATTGAAATAAGCACGGCGCCTTTGCTTTGCCGCAGAAACGTGAGCAGGTTTTTTAAAAAGCGCCTGTGGCCCAACACCAGAACAACCGCCAGCATAATAGCGCCGAGCTCGGACGCATAGCCAAAATTAAGCCCGGCCAGCCCCGTGCCCAGAAAAAATATGTTGGCCAGTGCCACGGCGAGCAATAATCCTTCTATGTCCATTCCGCACCTCCCGCCAAATGCTACATTCTAGTATTCGATGGAAAAAACCGCTTATTCATATTGACGGAGACATCCATAAAAGATATAATTTTTGGTAAACGGACTGGTTCATCAGCTTAATACGAGCGTTCAGCCAAAGCCTGCAAGCAGCGGCCGGTCGTAGAAGACTTTACCGTACAGCTTTCAGATTTTATCTGCATGGGCTATGGACTGCATTGCAGCGTTTGCGTTTGCCACAGCGCCGCCCACTTGGACGGCGTCGGGCAACAGCATAGGGCCCCTGACGGGCCGGTCTGTATCCGGCAGGCGTATGCCGCTGCTCCTTCGTTTCGTATCCTTGAACAGGCCGGTCAGAAAATAAACATTCAGTGCTGAAAAAGGAGAAAATCATGAGAAGTCTTGAAAAAATCAGTGATTATGCCGGTAAGTACATGGCGTTAATCGTCATTGTGGTGGCCGCTGTGGCGTTGTTTTATCCCCCGGCGTTATCCTGGATTAAAACAAGCTGGGTCAACACGCTTTTGGGCATTGTTATGTTCGGCATGGGCCTGACCCTGAAGCTTTCAGATTTTAAGGTCGTGTTTTCTCGCCCGAAGGATGTTGTGATCGGTTGTCTTGCGCAATTCACGCTGATGCCGCTCATTGCCTTTATACTGACAAGGCTTTTTAATCTGCCTGTTGAACTGGCTGTCGGCGTTATTCTGGTGGGTACCTGCCCGGGCGGCACCTCTTCGAACGTTATGACGTATCTGGCAAAGGGCGACGTGGCGCTTTCTGTCGGTATGACCAGCGTTTCGACGCTTTTAGCGCCGTTTCTTACCCCGCTGCTCACCTATCTGTATGCCGGCCAGCGCGTTGACGTCAATGTGGCCAGCATGTTCATGTCGATTATCAAGGTTGTTATTGTGCCGATCGCGCTCGGCTTTATTGTGAACAAGGTTCTGGGTCGGGTCACTTCCGAGCTGACCCGTGTGCTGCCGCTGGTATCGGTTACTGCTATTGTCATGATTGTTGCGGCCGTTGTTGCGGCCAATTCCGCTAAAATTCTGACAAGTGGTCTGTTGATTGTGACGGTGGTTATGCTCCACAACATCATTGGCTATGCCACCGGCTTCGCCGTCGCAAAGCTGCTGGGTATGAACCGCGCCAAGAGCACCACCGTCGCCATTGAGGTTGGTATGCAGAACTCCGGGCTTGCCACCTCGCTGGCGGCCACACATTTTGCGGCAATGCCGCTGGCGACCATTCCCGGTGCTGTATTCAGCGTGTGGCATAACATTTCCGGTTCTGTTTTTGCCAATATCATGGCGTCGCTTGCCGATAAGGATACGGCTACCGACGCTAAATAGCCCGAATTTTTACAGCTTACCCGCAAAGGCGGCGCTACAGCAGCTTGTTGCGCCGCCTTTTTATTTGGGTCTCTTTCGCCTTTTCTGCCTTTTGGGCCAGACGGAATTTTTATAATCAACCGCTTGCAAAGGCGTGCATCTTATGCTATAATAAGCGTCGGTCAATTTTTGAAGAAACATCACCGGTATAGTCGGCTAAGGCGCGGTTTTAGAGTGCGGACTGTCGGTTACCGGCAAGATAAAACAGAGTTTTAGGATTGTTTATAATGCAAGAAGCTAAATGTCCCTGTAAATGGAAAGCATGCAAGCGTCACGGGCGGTGTGACGAATGTATTGAACACCACAGTCAGCACCCCAAGCACCCGTTGCCGTTCTGCAAGAAAACGCTCAAGGTTTCCCCCATTGCCCGAAAGCCAGAAACAAAAATTTAATTTGCTGATATGGCTCAGTTGGTAGAGCAGCGCATTCGTAATGCGCAGGTCGTCGGTTCGAATCCGACTATCAGCTCCAAAAATCCCGTTTAAGCAAGGTGCTTAAACGGGATTTTTTATAGATAGCATCGCTCCTCGTACGACGTTTTTCTTATGCGACTCTAAAATTTTTGTATCCCACAGATATACTCATACCCTCAAAAAAATGAAACTGGCTCAGGT
>JAEWYJ010000078.1 GCA_023395695.1 Bacillota bacterium
CACGAAGGTTCCCGCGCCCGGTCGGTTTTGGCAAACAGCCACACTCACTGCGCCAGCTGGCGCAGCTTTGCCTTGTTCACAATTTTAACGCCGCCTCTTGAAAGGGTCACTATACCCTCCTGCGCAAAATATTTGAGCATGCGGCTCACAACCTCTCTGGCGCTGCCCATATATCGGGCAATCTGCTCATGGGTCAGCTTTATTTCGTCGCCGCCGTTTTTGGCCAGCTCATCAATAAGAAAAATAGCCAGACGCTTATCGGCGCTCATAAACAGCACCTGCTGCATAGCCCACATCACATCTGAAAAACGGGTTGTCGCCAGCTGATAGCCAAAGCATTTAACATAGATGTTCCGGTCGGCCAGCTGATGGAATACCGACGAGTTAATCAGCAGAACCTCGGTGTCCTCCTCCGCGTCGATAAAAACGTCAAAGGTAATAGCCTCCAGCACGCAGGAGGCCGACAAAATGCAGACATCGCCTTTAAACAGGCGGTACAGCGTAACGTCGCGGCCGTCCTCCGACAAAATATAGATGCGCAGCTGCCCGCTTTTCAGTAGCATAACACCGACGCAGTCTTCGCCCCCGCCGTGTACGCCGGCGCCTCTGGCATATTTAACCGGCACAGTATTATCACAAAGCAGACGCTTTTCGTTGTCTGAAAGCTGCTCCCAAAAGGAAAGGTTTTTAATAAACAGATCTGAGCAATCCGGCTGAAGCATATAATGCGCCCCTTTCTGTGGTGATAAGTCAGCGGCTTCAATAAACCGCTTAGATCATTTTAGCATAAAAGGCGGCATAAAGTGCGCCCAAATAAAAAATTCGTTCAAAATTAAGGCTGCCGCTTTAAACAATGTTAAAAAGCGAAGCGGACTGGCTTTTTAAAAAATACGCTGCTATAATAAGGGGGTATTTCCACTTTTGGAGGGCGAAGCTATGCATATCCGCTACAGCACGGTTCGAGAGATCGATAAGGCACAGCTTGAAGGGTTATTTCTGGCGCTGGAATGGTCCAGCGGACATTACCCTGAAAAACTATGCGCCGCGATGAAAAATTATGAAACGGTATACACCGCTTGGGATGACGACAGGCTGATAGGGCTGTTGTGCGCGATGGACGACGGCGTGATGACGGCCTATATCCACTACTTTCTCGTGCATCCCGACTATCAGCGCCGCGGCATCGGCCGGCGGCTTATGGAAATGGCAAAGCAGCATTATCAGGACTATCTGCGCGTTGTTTTAATCGCTTACGACACGGCTGTTCCGTTTTATGAAGCCTGCGGATTTGAGCAGGGACGGGACGAAACACCCATGTTTATTACCACACTGTGGACTTGATGCCAAACACCCCGAAAAGCCGAAAACGCCGTGCGCAGGTCGTGTGGCAAATTGACGAACCCCTTGCTTTGTGCTACCATAAAGAACGAAAGGCTGGTGGAAAATTCATGAAAGAAATTATTTCAAGCAAAAACGCTCCGAGTGCGATCGGGCCTTATTCGCAGGCGGTTCGCGCCGGCAATTTCCTTTATATTTCAGGGCAGCTGCCCATCGATCCTGCAACCGGCGAATTCGCGGGTATGGATATTGCCTCCCAGACCACGCAGGCGCTTAAAAACATCGGCGCCATCCTTAATACGGCGGGCATGGACTACGCCGATGTCATTAAAGCAACCGTTCTGCTCAACGATATCAATGACTTTGTTCCCATGAACCGCGAGTACGCTAAGTTCTTCCTTAAAGACTGCCCGGCACGCGCGGCTTTTCAAGTGGCGGCACTGCCCAAGGCGGCCCTTGTTGAAATTGAGGCGGTTGCCTACAAGGAATAGCGGCAAAACAAAAGCGCCCTGCCAAGCCGGCGGGGCGTTTTGGCCTTGTTACGGCAATATGTCATCAAAGTGTAAAAGCAATCGCATCTCCGACCGGAACAACGGAGGAAAGGGCGGGATACTCCCGAAGAATATTACCTGAAAGCGCCAATGGCGACGTATTGTGCGCCGCACCGAGCACAGCGTACAGCGTCTTTAGCGGAAACAGCAGCACACCGGCCCAATATTCGCCCTGAAGGTCTTCTCCATGCGTCATATAAGAGGTCAGGCTGACGGTCAAATCTTCCGCCCCGCAATGTGCCTGCGCCTGCCCGTCGGCCGTCACCGAGAGCCGCAGTTCTTTTTCCCCGTAGCACAGCAGGGCTGTCAGGCGCGCCTGCGCTACGGGCCTGGTCTCAAAGGAAAGTATTCGTATAAACAGGCAATCGTCGTTGCGGCCCAGCTGCGCCTGCGCATAAATGCGGTCATTAACCGGCACCTCAGGCGTACAGCACAGCTTCATAACGCCGAGTGTGTCAAAGCACGGTTCACCGGGAACATATTTAATGATATAGTTCATTGCAAGGCACCTCGTTTACTTCCATGCAGAATATAATTTTATTAAGTATACCGCCTACGGGACAAATTATCAACCGCTTGCAGTAAAGTCCCCCAAAAACAGCACCCTGCAAACGGGTGCATTTTATTTGACAAGCCCCGAGTCGCTGCGTTAAAATAAAATGGCGTCATTTTTACATACAAGGAGAACCCTGATGAAGAAATTGCTGTGCGCCCTGCTGGCGTGTATGCTGCTCATATTGTTTTGCGCCTGCGCTAAAACCGCCAAGGGCAAGGACGACCGCTGGCCCGTTACGGTGGGGAGCGTCACCTTTACCCATGTGCCCAAGCGCGTTGTTACCCTCTCGCCCGCCTTGACCGACACGCTGTTCGCCTTAGGCTACGGCGGCCGGATTGTCGGTGTAAGCGACTATTGCGAGCCGCCCGACGCAGCACGGACTACAGACGCCTGCGGAACGGCGCTTATGCCCGACATTGATGCTATTTTAGCGCTTGCGCCGGATATGCTGTTTTGTTCCGCCGCATTGCCCGCCAAGGCGACCAAAAGCCTTGAAGCGGCCGGCATTCAGATTGTTGTCGTGTCCCGCGCCGAAACCTTGAGCGGCATTCTGGAAAACTACCGCCTGCTCTGCACGGCATTTGAGGGTAGTAAGGCCGGCGACTTTAAAGCTGAACAGCTTTCGCTTTTTATGGACGTAACGCTGGACTATGTTAACACGTCGGTCTCGTCGGCGCTGAACACGGGCGAGAACAAAGCCATCTACCTGCGGCAGCTGCCGTTTGTAATGGCCACCGGCGACACGCTTGAGGGCGAATGGCTGACCGCTATGGGCTTTGAAAACCAGGGTAACGCCTACACCGGATGGAACTATCCGCCGGAGGCCGAGCCGGATTTAAACCCCAACTATATTTTCTGCGATGAATCGATCAGTTTGGCGTCGCTGCAAAGCAATGACTATTACAAGAAAACCTCTGCAGTAACCTATGAACGGATATACACCTTCGACGCCCGGATATTCGAGCGCCAGTCGCCCCAGATGTTTTTTGCATTGGAAGACCTGATGAAAAAAGCCTTTCCCGATGCATTCACCACACCTAAGCCTTCCTTTGCGATGACGCTGCCAGAGCCAGAGCCTGAGCCGGAAAAAAGCTGGTGGCAAAAGCTGTTTGACAAGTAACCGGCCACGTCACATAGGTATGCCCCAGATAACATGTGTCAGGCATTTTAACATATGTCCCCCCTTCAAGACCGGGCTGTTCTAGCGCTTGCCTTACGCCTGTCCGGGTTTTTAGCCGCCATCAGTATTGCTAATCGTATATATTAAACAATGCAAGACCCCGCACAGCTGCGTGTGGGGTCTTGCATTGTTCCGCCGGGGCCAAGATGCACCGCCGGCAACGGACAGCGCTCAAATAGTCCATGGACCCTTAAAATAAAACGCCCCTTGTGTCCCGCTGGCTAAGTCCACGGGGGTACAAGGGGCGTTGCGTATTTTTGAGGCGACAACGCATTGCTTCTGGCGCGGGTTAGGCTGCGTCACAGCATGCGCTGATTTAAAGCGTTTTGTGCGCTGCCGCGCACGCTGATAAGCGGCAGTCTATCGGTTCTTCTTGGGATCATTGCCCTTAAGCTCACGGTGCATATCCAGCATAGTTTCTGACGCAAGGTCGAAGTCCCGCACCTCGCTGTAATTTTCGACCAGATCGCTGTGAACCAGATCCTCGTAAGCATTGGCTTTGCTTTTGGGGTAAACCATCCGTAGCAATATCGGTGTTATAACGGCGGTTCCCACCACCATCAACACCAGCGGAACCAAGAATATGGTGTTCATTAACCCCGATGCAATACCCTTGTTTGCAACAATCAGCGCCACCTCGCCGCGGGCCGTCATGCCAACGCCGATTCGGATAGACTCCTCTTTGGTATAACCGCATGCTCTGGCGCCCAGTCCGCAGCCCACCGTTTTAGTGATGATGGCTACAATAAGAATGCCGGCCGACAATATGACCACGTCGGCATTCATCGCGTTGAGCGAAACCTTCAGACCGATTCCCGCAAAAAAGATTGGCGACAGCAGCATATACGATAATATTTCGCAACGGGATGAAACATAGGTTGCACGAATCGTATTTGAAATAATAAGGCCGGCAATAAATGCACCGGTAATATTGGCTACACCAAAGACCGCCTCTGCAATATAGGCGTAGAAAAAGCAAAACGCCAAAGAAATAATTGCAAAGCGCTTTCGATCCCACGCCGCAGATTCCATCCACTTTTCAATAAGGCGATATAAAAAGCCGCCTACCAGTATGCTTATTACAAAAAAGGCCACAATTTTTAAGCTGACGGGGGTAAGGCTGACAGTGGGATC
>JAEWYJ010000195.1 GCA_023395695.1 Bacillota bacterium
CCCCCTCATTCTGTGTGGGGCGCTCCATCTGCCGGCCCAAGCCATTTGGCCTTTTATCAGACAATGCGTATAAGCGGGAGGTGATGCCGGTGCGGCTTTTAGCGATTACTTTATGCTTGCTGCTGCTGAGTGCCTGCAGCGGCGTGCAGCTGGGCGTCAACGAGCTGCTTGAGCCGCCGCGCCTGACGGCGCAGCAGTCGGCCATTTACGATGCGGTTGAGCTGGCGGTCGGCACCAATGCGTTTAAGCTGAAATATCCCCGCCGCGGCGATAATCTTTCAGCCTGTGTGCTGGATGATTTGGATAAGGATGGCCGCGACGAGGCCGTTGTCTTTTATGAGCTGACCGTCAACGGACTGACCTCCTCCTGGATGAGCATTCTCGCCGAGCAGGACGGCGTCTGGAAAAGCCGTTATCAGCTGCCCGGCGAAGGTGGCGAGATCGACTTTATCGCGTTCGCGCCAATTGAGGACGCGGGCCGCAATAATATTATCGTTGGCTGGACCATTGCAGGCAAGGACAACCTGCTCTGCAAGGTGTATTCCTATTCCGAGGAGAGCGCCGAAACGCGTTACGAGGGCAGCTATAACGAAATTCTGGTGGCCGACGTAGATGGCAACGGCCTTTCCGAAATGATTCTCTGCACCAAAAATCTGACCAAATCAGCGGTTATGTCGCTGGTAAAATATCGCTCAGGGCGCATTGTGCGCACCAGTGAGGTTAAAATGCCCACCGCCATGACCGAGTACGCCAAGCTCTCGTATGGTAAGCTGACGACCGGGCTTAACGCGGTGTTTGCCGATATCTATCTGGGCGCTGATGAAATGACCACCAGCATTGCTGTTGTAGACGACCAGAAGTCGATTATTGAAGCGCTTTCAAACGAGGAGCTTGGCATTTATGAATCGTTTGACAGGGCGACCCCGACGCTGACCTGCGCCGACGTCAATGGCGACGGGCTGATTGATATCCCCGTCTCTTTGCCGTTGCCGGGTTACTCCGCCGCGCTTGAGCGCGAGGTGGTTTACCTCACCGAATATATGAGCGTGCGTGAGGGCGAGCTGCAATGCGTGCAGCGCGCGGTGGTTAATTTTGCGGCGGGCTATCAGCTCGAGATTCCCGATGCCTGGCGCGATACCGTCACGGTACGGCGGCAGTCCGACACCGGCGAATGGCGGTTTGTGCTGTTTGACCAGTCGCTGGAAAAATCGGATACAGAGCTGCTGCGCATTCGCGTGGTCAGTCCCTCGGATTATCAGGATAAGTTCGAGACGGCGCAATATAACGTGGTGGGCACCAAGGGCGTCAACAGCTATCAGATCTTTATTCCCGAAACGAGCTATCCGGGATATTCTATCACCTACGAGCAGGCGCAGCGCTTATTTTCGCTGCTAGATTTACAATAAGGACAGCATCCGGAAAGGAGCTTGTATGAAAAATATTCTGATTGCCGAGGATGAGGACGCTATTCGTGACTTTGTGGTCATAAACCTCAAGCGCGCCGGCTATTCGGTTACCGACGTCAACAACGGACTGGACGCCATTACCGCTTACGATAACGCCGAGGAGGGCTTTGACGTCGTCATACTTGACGTTATGATGCCCGGACTCGACGGCTTTTCAGTCTGCAAAAGGCTGCGTGAGCGGTCAGATGCGCTTGGCATTATCATCCTGACCGCCAAAAGTCAGGAGATGGATAAGGTCAACGGCCTGATGCTTGGCGCGGACGACTACATTACCAAGCCGTTTTCTCCGTCGGAGCTGTTGGCGCGCGTCGATGCGATTCACCGCCGCGTCTCAATGTCCAACCCCAAAAAGCCGGACAACGAGTTGACCTCCGGCCCGTTTACCCTTAACCTTAAAAGCCGCACCGTCACCAAAAACGGCACGCCGATTGAGCTGACGCAGGTGGAGTTTCAAATTATGGAGATATTCATGAAAAACCCCGAAACGGCGCTTGAGCGCAGCCAGATTCTGACCGCGGTATGGGGCGAGGACTATTTTGGCGACGTCAAAATAGTGGACGTGAATATCCGCCGTCTGCGTATGAAGGTGGAGGAGGAGCCCTCTAATCCGCAGCATATCACAACAGTTTGGGGCTTTGGCTACAAGTGGATGCCCTGACGGATGCTTGTCCGCTCCGGACGACAGAACCGCGTATGGCATGCGGCTGCCGGGCCGTAATACGCTATTAGGAGGAGGCCCATGGCGCAGAAAAAAATAACCACCCGCTGGCTTACGGGCAGCCTTGGTATTATTTTGGTTATACTGGTGCTGATCGAGGTTGTCGTCATATTGACGGTGCGAATGTTCTATTATTCCTCGGTGCAGCAAACGCTCGTCTCGCAGGCGAATACCGTCAGCACCTTGCTGGCCAAATACGCCGTTGACCCTTCGACCGATTACCAGCGAGAGGTGCGCAGCCTGATTGAGAATTTTGAGCTGCGCGACCGCATGGAGCTGATGGCGGTGAATGCTTACGGCGGCATCACAACGACGTCGTCGGGCTTTCCGGTGGCCGAAAAAATTGCGATGCCCGATTTTGAATCGGCACTGACAGCATCTGACGGCATGGGCAGCTTTCAGGGGCGCATTGGTGAAGAAAATGTTATGGCGGTAAGCTGCATTGCGCCGGTTAATGACGAGAGCATTACGGCGGTGCGGCTGGTCGTTTCGCTTGCCAGGGTGGACAGCCTTATTTTAAGCATCATCACCGTGGCGGTGGTGTTTGGCGCTGCCATTATCTTTTTTATGGTGCTTTCAGGCTCGTACTTTATCAGCTCTATTGTAATTCCGGTAGGGGAAATTGGCAAAACGGCGCGAAAGATTGCGCAGGGGGACTTTGCGACCCGACTGGTCAGCCGCAATGATGACGAGATTGGCGACCTGTGCGAGACCATCAACTATATGGCAGAGGAGCTTGGAAATTCCGAGAAGCTCAAGAACGAGTTTATTTCATCGGTTTCGCATGAGCTGCGCACGCCGTTGACCGCCATTAAGGGTTGGGGTGAGACGATACGCGATGCCGATTCAAGCGACCGTGAGACGGTGCAGAAGGGTATGCAGGTGATTATTAACGAGACCGACCGCCTCGCGATGATGGTCGAGGAGCTGCTCGATTTTTCCCGCATGCAGTCGGGCCGCTTTAAGCTGGCCATTGAGCGCATTGACCTTTTGGCCGAGCTGGAGGAAGCGGTGCTTATGTATACCGAGAAGGCCCGCCGCGAAGGGATAGCCCTGACCTATGACGAGCAACAGCTTGAGGCAGCGGTGGTTATGGCGGACAAAAACCGCCTGCGCCAGGTGTTCATCAATATTATTGACAACGCCATAAAATATTCCGACGCGGGAGGAACTGTCAAGGTGTCGGTGCGCCAGCAGAACGGTCACTTTGTTATTGCGGTGGCGGACACGGGCTGTGGCATAAGTCCGGAGGATCTGCCCAAAATTAAGAAAAAATTCTACAAGGCAAATTTGACACGGAGAGGTTCCGGAATAGGGCTGGCTGTGGCCGACGAGATTGTGGCGGCCTTTTTGGGCACGCTGGAGTTGTCCTCGGTTTTGGGCGAGGGCACCACTGTTACTATACGTATACCAAGCGCCGTAAAATACGAACAGTTAAAATTGAAAACGTCCGAGCAGGGCGGGGAGGAACAGGCATATTGAATAATACAAATGAGCGCAAAAAGACCTCGATAGGCGGCAGCGCCCTTATCGAAGGTGTGATGATGCGAGGCCCTTACACCACTGCCATGGCGGTGCGAAAGCCCAACGGAGAGCTGGACATCTCCGAGTGGAAAACCGAAGAAGGCGCCAAACCGTGGTATAAAAAAACGCCTATTATACGAGGCGTATTCAATTTTTTTGACAGTATGGCCGTCAGCTATAAGTGCCTGATGAAATCGGCCGATATTGCCGGCTTTGAAGAGGAGCCAAGCGGTTTTGAAAAAAAGCTGATGGACTGGTTTGGCGAGAGCTTTTCAAAGGTTCTGGCCGGGATTGCCGGGGTACTTGGCGTGCTGCTGGCGGTTGTGCTGTTCATGGTGCTGCCGACCTTCCTCATCGGGCTTATTCGGCCGTTTGTTGCGGTGCGGCTACTGCTCTCGCTGATTGAGGCGGTTGTCAAAATTGGCATTTTTCTGGCGTATCTTTTCCTCGTCAGCCGCATGCAGGAAATTCACCGCGTCTTTGAATACCACGGGGCGGAACACAAGACCATTGCCTGCTATGAGGCGGGCGAGGCGCTGACGCCTGAAAATGTCGCGCGGCATTCACGTTTTCATCCGCGCTGCGGCACCAGCTTTATTTTAATTGTACTGGTTGTTTCGGCGTTGGTTTTTTCGCTTGTCACCTGGGATAATCTTATCATGCGCATTGCGCTTAAGCTTATTTGCCTGCCGCTCGTGGTGGGTATAGCCTATGAGATTATTAAGCTGGCGGGGCGCTATAACACCCTTTGCACGCGGATTATCTCCGCGCCGGGCCTGTGGCTGCAGCGCCTGACGACCAACGAACCGGATCTCAGCCAGATTGAGGCTGCGATCGCCGCGATGAAGCCCTGCATTCCGCAGAATCAGGAAGACGACAGGTGGTAATGTTTAACGATGACCATTTCTCAGTTATATCTGCAATGCCGTAAAAAGCTTGGCCATGACACGGCGGATTTTGACCTGTCGCAGCTTTTTTATGCCCAGTTTGGCACACAGGCGCAGCATACCCGCCCCAACGACGAGGTTGCCGCGGACGATGCGCTGATTTTTTCGCAGAAGGTTAAGCGGCTGGCCGAGGGCTATCCGCTGCAATATTTGCTTGGCGAGTGGGAATTTTATTCAATACCGCTAAAAGTTGGCGAGGGCGTGCTGATTCCCCGGCCCGACACCGAGACGCTGGTGGATGTGGCGCTTGGCTTTTTGTCGCAGCAGCCGTCCGCCAAGGTGGCGGATTTTTGCGCCGGCAGCGGAGCTATCTCTCTGGCTTTGGCACAAAATTTGCCGCAGAGTACGGTGTATGCGCTGGAGCTTTCTAAAGATGCGCTGCGCTTTTTGCGCGAGAACACCAAGGCTTGCCCCAATATCCGGGTGCTTGAGGCGGACGTACTGGGCGATTTTACTTCGGTGGAGCTGCCCCGGCTGGATATGGTTATTTCTAATCCGCCCTATCTGACCGCACAAGAGCTGACCGAGCTGCCGGAACCGGTGCGCTATGAGCCGAAGATGGCGCTTGACGGCGGTGAAGATGGGCTGCTTTTTTACAGAAGCATTGCGCAAACCGCCAAAAACCTGCTGGCGCCGGGTGGATTGCTGGTGTTTGAGGCGGGCTGGCAGCAGGCGCGGCAGATTGCCGACATTATGGCTGCGCAGCGCTACCACAGCGTTGGCTTTGCAAAGGATCTTGCCGGTATCGACCGCTGCGTTTACGGTCGTATGCCGATTAAAGCCGATATTTAAACCGTTATTTCAGGGAGTATTATAAATTGGAACAGAAAAAAGTGGATCGCATCAATGAATTTGCCCGAAGGGTAAAAGCGGGAGAAACGCTTACGCCCGACGAGCTGGCCGAGCGCGCTATGCTGCGCCGCGAATATGTAGAGAGCTATCGCCGCAGCCTGGTCACACAGCTGGATAACACCTATATTTTAGACGAGCAGGGCCATAAGTCCAAGCTGAAAAGAAAAGATGAGGATTTGCCGCCCTGCTGACGATGACTTTTATGGCGCGCACGCCTGTTAAAAATGGATATAAAAACCGTCACGGAGGCGCGCGCTCTGGGGCGGTTTTGGCTTTTTATTTTTGCGTTGTCAGCGCCGCAGGGACACTGTTTGTGATTTGAGTTTTTTAATAGCCCGGCAGGATTAAGAAAGACCTGCGCGCCTTTTGAATGTAATGGGCACGCAGGCTTCAACCGATAAAACATAGCAGCACCGTCAGCCTGACGGTGCTGCTATGTTTTCAAACTGCATACACAAGGCAAAACCACAGGGGCAAATATATGATGAGCGCGGATGGAACGAAGTAATCATATAATAGGGGCAAGAGCGGTTATTCCTCGGCTGCCGGATGCTTTGCACCGGCTGGAAGAAATCTTCCCGTCCGCTCAGGCTATCGATGCAGGCGCATTGGCGCATACCACGCTTGTCATTGCTATAATTGTTCCGTAATGTCTTAAAATTAATGGTTTCAGCCATATAGAGGAGGCTTTAATATGAGCGATATAGCGCTACAGGTCGAACGCACCATTGCAGGTGCGATTGCCCCTGTAAATAACGTAATTTTTGATGCGGTCGTCTTTTCTGCCGGCAATATAAGCTATAACAATGTAACGGGTGTAATAACCTTCAACGAGGCAGGGCGATATGTGATTAACTGGTGGGTTGCAGCTCAGGCTACAGCGGCGAGCGGCACGGTGTTTGCACTGTCGTCTTCACAAGGCGATTTTCTTGAGGGAAATGCGCCGATAAAGAACACCGAGGTTGTAGGCATTGGTATTATTGAGGTTGCCGCGGCGCCGGTGACGGTGTCTCTGCTCAACGCAAGCGCAAGCACCATCTACTATGCCACTGCGCTTCCGCTGACGGCAACACTCGTAATCGTCGAGGATGATCTGACGGGAGGAGGGATTACCGGCCCGACCGGGCCCACAGGCCCAACCGGCCCTGCCGGAGGCCCCACCGGCCCGACGGGGGCAACCGGAGACGCAGGCCCAACCGGGCCCACGGCTACATACATTTATGCTCAAAGCTGAAAAGCCTTTGTTTATAGGGGTTTCACGCAACAAAAAAATAAAACATATAACCGAATAACCACACTAAACGCTATCTAAAAGGCAATCAAGCCTATTAGATGGCGTTTTGTAAGTCTAATTAACCCATTAGACATTTATGAACAAACAAGAAAAACACTTGACAAATTTTATTATTTTGGTAAAATGTTATACAGATGATAAAAAAGGAGGGGTTGAATTTTGTCCAACCGAAATAAGAAAGTTTGTCTCAATGAATCACTTGTCCGCTTAATAGTCCATGCAATTGAAAAAGGCATAGGTTCTGATATTCTCGATTATTTATCTGACCATCGTAAAAAGACTAATAATGCACTATTGCAGATGCCAGGAGATAATATAAATACCAATCTTGATGAAATGGTTGCAGACGGTGAAAACTACGAAATACTTTCGTTTAATCGCTTTGTATGGGAAGGCTGCATTCTAATTGATCGTGAAAATCGAATTACATATAATATAACTTCCCAAGCTAATCTTAAATTAATTCCCCGTAAAAAGGGAAGAACGATTCCTCATTATCTTCAATCCCTTTTATTTGTTGAAAATAATGAGTGTAAATCGCCCTATCACCAAATGACTTTCGAGGATTTTGGAATAGTGACATTTGATACAGAGGCGTTAACAGATGATTTTTTATCAATAAGTGATGGGCGGATTGATATAAACGAAGATTATCGCCATTATGTTATTGCTTATACAGCACGTAATCGAGAAATTGAGGATATTCAGATATTATTGTTAGATAAAGATTTTAATACAGTTGATGAACAATCACTAATGGAATATGTTAAACCTGATTTCAGCAAACTTACAGCTACAGATAATCATACAGAAGAACTGATGGTTAAAAATCCTGGTGTTGCAAAAAATCTGGTCTCTGTCAAGGCTGGCATAAAGCCAAAACTTAAAGAAGAAGAAAAGCAAGCCTGACAAAAATAGATATCAGGAGAGATAATTATGGAGGCAAAAAAATTTTATGGAGATAGATTACGTAGTGCACGAATTTATCGAGGTCTTACGTTAACCGAATTAGCAAAACAAACAGGTATTAGTAAGCAATCACTATCACTTTATGAAAATGATAATAATACACCACCACTTGAAAATGTATTAAGTCTTGCAACACATCTTGATTTTCCAATGGATTTCTTTTGGCAAAAAGATTTTTGCAGAACAAATACAGATACCACTTATTTTCGTTCTCAAGCAACAGCAAACAAAAAAGATCGACTTGCTCAAAAAGAAAAACTTGAATATGTTATAAAGATATACGAGGTACTGACTCAATATATAGATTTTAGAGATATAAACTTACCATCTATTCCTTTTGTTGGTAGCACTGACCCTTTAGATGATGACTCTTTTAGTGTCATGCAAGAAATCGAACAAATTGCCGATACGGTACGTAACTATTGGAACTTGGGTAGAGGGCCTATTGAGAATTTACAATACAAGTTGGAGGAAAATGGATTAATTGTAACAGGCTTTACTTTAAATGAAAGCAAAATTGATGCGTTTAGTCAAAGAATTTTCTCTAATGATAACTGTAATATCTTTGTTATAGCTCTTGGTTTGGGCTCTAAACCGCAAGAACGATTAAATCTTGATATGGCACATGAATTAGGCCATATTCTTTTACATCCTTGGGGAGAAAACTTAGATGTATTATCTAAGACAGAATTTAATGGGCGTGAGAAGCAAGCTAATATGTTTGCCAGTGCACTACTATTACCCAAAGACACATTTGGAAATGAAATTGCCATGTATCCAACAGATTTAGATTACTATAAACATCTGAAAAAAAAGTGGCATATGTCCATACAAGCCATGATATATAGAACTCAGCAACTTAGTATTATTACTCCAAATCAATATACTTATTTAATGAAGCAGGTGTCTAAGAATGGTTGGAGAACTAAGGAACCGGGAGATTCACCGGGCAGTCTCAATGAGACAATTTTTCAAGGAGCCATTGATATCCTTTTTGAAAACAACTACTTTGATGCTGCTAGTTTTATGAAAGAATTAAAAAAATATGGAATAACACTACATTCAACAGATATAGAAGACCTTTTGCAATTACGTAAAGGAACCTTAAAGGTAGAGCCCAAACTAGAAGATAAAAAAGTTGTTCCTATTGTTCAATTACGTAAATAAACAGTAAAATATTTTTATTTTTGTTATAAAGCGACATTCAAAATTGGATGTCGCTTTTTTATGCCCATTTTCAAGAAAGGAGGAGAATAATGGCAGTATTCCGCATAGAAAAAACCAGGGATTATACGGTGATGGCAAACCACCATCTACGCAACACGGCACTTTCGCTAAAAGCAAAGGGGCTTCTCTCCCTCATGCTCTCCCTTACATGGCGAAGGAAGGCAGTTATTGCACTCTGAAATCGAAATCTGATTAGGGAGGAAAACCTCACAATGAAACCAACAATTGAGATTTTAGATGGAATCAGCAAAAATTCAAGGAACAACAAGGAGGAAATCTTCACAAGGCTCTACCGCTATATGTTACGACCCGATTTGTATTATCTTGCATACAAAAATCTTTACGCCAACAAGGGCGCAGGAACAAAAGGTGTGAATGACGACACGGCAGATGGATTCAGCGAGGAGAAAATAGGCAGGGTTATTAAAGCCCTGACTGATGAAACCTACGCTCCAAGCCCTGTCCGCCGTGAGTATATTCAGAAAAATCAGAACAGCTCCAAGAAACGTCCGTTGGGCATACCCACATTCACGGATAAAATTGTGCAGGAAGTCTTGAGAATGATACTG
>JAEWYJ010000151.1 GCA_023395695.1 Bacillota bacterium
TTATCGGGGCGCGGGTGTCTGTGGGGGACGATTGCGTTTCTATTAAAAGCGGCAAGCGGTATATGGGGTGCTTCCATCCCCGCGAAAGCCGTAATGTTCTTGTGCGCAACTGTCTGCTGGAGCGGGGCCACGGCGCAGTGGTCATTGGCAGCGAAATTTCCTGCGGTGTCAGCGACGTTATGGTAGAACGCTGCCTTATGCGCGGCACCGACCGCGGCCTGCGGGTTAAAACGCGGCGCGGACGGGGAAAGAGCAGCGTCATAGACCGTGTGTTCTATCGGAATATTATTATGGAAAATGTGCTTACGCCCTTTGTTATCAACATGTTTTATTTTTGCGATCCCGATGGGAAAAGCGCTTATGTTTCAGAAAAACGTGCGTTGCCTTTGGACGAGCGCACGCCGCGCGTCGGTACCCTGAGGGTACAGGATATCACCTGCACCGGGGCACAGTACGCGGCAATGTTTTTTTACGGTCTGCCCGAGCAGCCGATTGAGTTTGTAGAGATGAAAAATGTCACGGTGTCCTTTTCGGCGCAGGCCCAAAGGGGCTGCCCTGCCATGATGGACGGGGTGGAACCGATGTGCCGTGTGGGCGTTTTCGCCGCGAATGTTGCCCGCATCAGACTGGAAAATGTCAGCCTTATAGGGTATGAGGGCGAGGCCGTTATACGATTGGGCAACACCGTGCTTGAGGAGGTGCCGCAACATGGATGAGCAACAGGTTATGCGTCTGTTGGGCCGTTATGCGGACGATCTGCTGAAAAATTCCGACGCCGAAAACCCCATGTGGAACCTTGAAAAAATTCGGGAGGGCCTTCCATACAAGTGGAACTACATCGACGGCTGCATGATGACCGCCGTGCTTGCACTGTATGAGCTGACCGGCGAGACATACTATCTGGACTTTGCAGACCGATTTGTGGGGCATTTTGTTCGGGAGGACGGCAGCATCGCCACTTATGATAAGGAAGAATACAACCTGGATCATATTAATCCGGGTAAGAATTTGTTTGCGTTGTACGAGTTGACCGGCAAAGCAAAATATCGCCGGGCAATCGACACGCTCTACGAGCAGCTTGTCACCATGCCCCGGACGAAAGAGGGGAATTTCTGGCATAAGAAAATCTATCCGTGGCAGGTATGGCTGGATGGCCTTTATATGGCACAGCCTTTTTATATGCAGTATGAGGACCGCTATAACCAAAAGAGCGGTTGCTTGGACAGCTTCTCGCAGTTTGAGCTGGTTAAAAGGCATATGCGCGACCCCGAAACAGGGCTTTATTATCACGGCTATGACGAAAGCCGCCAAATGCGTTGGGCCAATCCCGCAACGGGGTGCAGCCCTAATTTCTGGCTGAGGGCAATGGGCTGGTTTGTCATCGCACTGGTGGATACGCTAGCTGTTATGGACGAACAGCTTTATTATGAGTACCGCGCATTGCGCACCCAGCTGCAGGAGGTGCTCAATGCCATTTTGCCCTATCAGGAGGCGGGCGGCATGTTTTATCAGGTGATTGATAAGCCGCACGAGCCGGGCAATTATCTTGAAACCAGCGGCACCGCTATTTTGTCTTACGGCATTCTTAAAGCGGTTCGGCTGGGCTTTTTGCCCCCCAAATACGCCGAATTTGGAGAAAAGGCTTTCTGGGGGACGGCACAGCATTATCTCAGGGTGGATGTCAACGGCCGCCCGGTTCTGGGGGGGATTTGTCTGGTAGCGGGCTTAGGCGGCCCGCAGAATAGGGACGGCAGCCTTGCCTACTACTTTAGCGAGCCGGTGGTGGAGAACGAGGCCAAGGGGGTAGCGCCCATGCTTTTGGCCTACACTGAGATGTGCTTTCGCAGAAAAACACCCCATAAATAAAAGCGAAAGGAGTCTGCGCTATGCTGACTATTGCCGCCCGCGCACATGACTATGGACGCCAGATGCCGGAAACGCTGTTTGCGCGTATTGCCGCGGATGGCTTTGAGGGCGTTATGCTGGCTTTTCAAAAAGCGATTGAAGGGGTTTCTTCCTATTGCGAGGTAACGCCTGAGCACATTGCCCGGGTGCAACAGGCGCTGCAAACAAACAATCTGGCGCTTGGAACGCTGGGGGTTTACATGGAGCTTGGGCTGACGGTTGAAAGCGGTCGCCAAGAGGCTGTTAAGCAATTTCTTGCAGGACTGCGGGTGGCCGGCTGCATGGGGCTGGCGCAGGTGGCCAGCGAGACAACGCCCATGCAAAAGCAGCCGGCCGGCGCTACGCCCAAGGAGGCTTACCGCTGTCTGGTGCGCTCTATGGAAGAAGTTCTGCCTGCGGCTGAGGCGCTGGGCATTTCGGTTTGTCTGGAGCCTGTCTATTATCATGCCTTGAGCAGCGCCCCGCTGGCCAAAAGGCTGCTGGATGATTTGAAAAGCCCGAATTTAAAAATAACATTAGATCCCGCGAACCTGCTGGATATCTCCCGTTTTGAAGATCAATATGCCGTCTGGGACGAAGCCTTTGCGCTTTTGGGCGACGCTATAAGCATTGTTCATATGAAGGGCATCCGTGCGGTAAACGGAAAACGGGAAAAGGCCGCGCGCTTTTCCGAATCTGTTCTGGATTATCCATATCTTTTTGCCTGCATCAAGCAGCTTAACCGCCCGCTGCATATTGTCCGGGAGGAGACCGACCCGGCCACGGCCCGTGACGATGTCGCTTACTTAAAGAGCCTATGCTGACGCTGCGGGTGGGCATGGGGGGCGATGCTGCAACAATTGCACAGGCGCTGGCACTGGCGCCTCCTGCGCAGCCCCTGACGCTGCTGCTGGCAGAAGGGGTATTTCACGAGAAGGTTTTTTGTGAACGTCCGGTTTTGCATCTGGTTGGTGCAGGGCCAAAGAAAACAAAGATTGTCTGGCAGGATGGCGCTTTTAACCGTCATGCAGACGGGCGAAAAAACGGTACCTTTCGCAGCTACACCGCTTTTTTTGACGGCGAGCTGCTGCTGGTCGAAAATTTGACCATTGAAAACGCCGCCGGGTATGGGGCATTGGTAGGGCAGGCTGTTGCGGCAGCCGTGCATACGCGCTGTGCGTGGTTTAAAAACGTGCAGCTTTTAAGCTTTCAGGACACGCTGTTTATAGGGCCGCTGCCGGCGCAGGAGCGGTTGCCGGACGGCTTTCTGGGCCCCCGCCAGCATGTGCCGCGCATTCCCACAGCGCAATTGTATGAGAACTGTCACATATCCGGTGACGTGGATTTCATCTTTGGCGGTGGCGACGCACTGTTTAGGGGGTGTCTTTTGCATGGCGCGGGGGAGCGTATAGGTTATCTGGCGGCGCCCGCTACAGCGCAAAACGGTCTGGGGTTTGTTTTTGACCGGTGCCGCGTGACTGCAGATGTGCCGCGCGGGCTGTATCTGGCACGCCCGTGGCGGCCGGGTGCGCGCGCCGTGTTTCTTGAGTGCACCACCGGCGATGCTATTACTCCGCAGGGCTTTGATGCGTGGCAATGCGCACCCGGCTCCTTTGAATTTCTGGAGTATCCCGCCCCGGAGGCAGAGCGCCGTTTTTCACGCGTGCTTTCGGTCGGGGAGGCGGGTCTCTGGCGACAGGCAGCGGATCGGCTGGAGCACGCTGTTAAGGCCCGATTTACCGACTTTATTTAAGCTGTCTAAATTTTTAATCTGATTCTCCCGGGCTTACTGCCCAGGGCGAACTATAATATCGGTTCCCCAAAAGAATCATTTTCCGATGGTACCCCACATATTCAATGGTGAGTGAACCGAGCCGATGGACGCCGCCGCGTGAGAATGCCGGCAGCAGACTTGTGTGTGTGTCGCACACCCCTTGTACGGCGTTTGAGCCAGTAACACGCACGAAGCGGCGCGTGGCTATAAGCTTCTGCCAAAACTAATTTTGCAATGATGTTTGTGGCGCTGGGCGAAAAAAAACAGAGCCGCCAGGTTCGGCGGCTCTGATACTGATGTAAACAAGATGGAACATTCGTATTTCGGAAGCGGATTTGCTGCGCCGTCAAGGCTGTTTGCCTTTTATATTTTGCGCAAGATGCTAAAGCTGCCCTGCTGGCTGCCATTACAGCTAACAGGGCAGCTTTTTAATTCTGCTTTAACAGACTGGTGACGACGTCCGGCCGCATTTGCTTGCGCATAGTTTTGCAGCAAAACATAAGCGGCGGAACGGTTTTCCGGGCGTGCCTTAGTTGTCATCTTTTTCTGGCAATTGGATATTGCCGTGTTTTTCTTCAAATTCCCGAATGCAGTTGTTAATCAAAAACATAATTTGCCCGCTGGCGGAACGGTCGTCGTAATTTGCGACATAATGGAATTTCCGCAATACTTCTTCATCAATTCTAATGCTGATATGTTTGTTTTTCTTCATACCGCTTATCCTCTTAAATTGCACTTAATATGACTTTATTTTAAGTGAATAATGTGGTATTATTTGATAATGCACTAATATTAAGTGCATTATATTTTTATAGAATAATTTAGCGGACGCCATATAGGCCCTCCTGACCGGTGCGCCCTACTTTTCGTTACTATTTGGCAGTTCAATTTTACACTGTACTCTGGAAATTTGGAGGAATGTCAATGTACATAAATAAACCCCGCACCTGTTGCTTTTCCGGCCATCGCCGGCTTCCACAGGACAGGCTGGGAAGCATCATCAGGCAGCTGGAGGAGGCGGTCAACACCCTCATTAGTCAGGGCGTAACTCATTTTATATCGGGCGGCGCGCTGGGCTTTGACCAGCTTGCCGCTATGCTCATCGTCGCAAAGCGGGAACGGGGGCATAACGTGCGGCTGATTCTGGCGCTGCCGTGTAAAAACCAGGATGCCCTTTGGGCGGAGGAACAAAAGGAGCTGTACCGCTATCTGCTGGAAAAGGCGGACGAAATTGTCTGCGTCTCGGAACATTATGCCCCGGACTGCATGAAAAAGCGCAATTACTACATGGTTGACCGGTCGGACTATTGCATCTGCGCTTGGCTGTACCCCCGCAGCGGCACCGGCCAAACGGTGGCGTATGCGCAACAAAAGGGGATAAAGGTCATTAATATTACATAATGCCGGCATAAGTGCCGATTATTTTCGCCTTTTACTTGCGTGGCTCCCGTTTGTTGGATATAATAAAAGTTAAGCCAAAAAGGAGGGGTCAACCGGACATGCGAAAAGAACTGGAAAAGACCTACGATCCCAAACAGGTTGAGGATCGAATTTACGATAGCTGGATGCAGGGCGACTATTTCCACGCCAAGCCAAATCCGGGGAAAAAGCCGTTTACCATTGTGATTCCCCCGCCCAACATTACCGGGCAGCTGCACATGGGCCACGCGCTGGACAACACCTTGCAGGATATTTTAATCCGCTATAAGCGGATGCAGGGCTTTGAGGCGCTCTGGATGCCCGGCACCGACCACGCCTCCATTGCCACCGAGGCGAAAATTGTGACCGCACTCAAGGAAGAAGGCCTCTCAAAGGCCGAGATTGGCCGTGAGGAATTTTTGCGCCGCGCGTGGGACTGGAAGGAAAAATACGGCGGGCGCATCATCAACCAGCTTAAAAAGCTCGGCTCGTCCTGCGACTGGGCGCGCGAGCGTTTTACCCTCGACGAGGGCTGCAGCTGCGCCGTTACCGAGGTGTTTTGCCGCCTCTACGAAAAGGGCCTGATCTATCGCGGTGAGCGCATGATTAACTGGTGCCCCAACTGCAAGACCTCCATCTCCGACGCCGAGGTGGAGTATAAGGAGAAAGCAGGCGGCTTCTGGTACATCCGTTACCCGCTTGTCGACGGCTCGGGCGAGCTGATTATTGCCACCACCCGCCCTGAGACGATGCTTGGCGATACCGGTCTTGCCATTAACCCCAATGATGAGGAGCGCGCGTCGCTTGTCGGCAAGCAGGTGCTGCTGCCGCTGGTCAACCGCACCATTCCTATTGTGGCCGACGACTATGTCGAGCTGGGCTTTGGCACCGGTGTTGTCAAGATGACCCCCGCGCACGACCCCAACGACTTTGAGGTTGGCCAGCGCCACGGGCTCTCTATTCTCAACATTATGAACGACGACGGCACCATCAACGAAAACGGCGGCAAGTACGCCGGCATGGATCGCTTTGCCTGCCGCAAGGCCATTGTAAAGGACTTGGAGGCGGCCGGCTACCTCGTCAAGGTTGAGGACTACACCCACAACGTCGGTTGCTGCCAGCGCTGCGGTACCGTCGTGGAGCCGCGTCTTTCCACCCAGTGGTTTGTCAAGATGAAGCCGCTGGCCGAGCCGGCCGTCAAGGCCGTCAGGCAGGACGAAACGCGCTTTGTTCCCGACCGCTTTGACCAGACCTATTTCCACTTCATGGAGAATATTCGCGACTGGTGCATCAGCCGCCAGCTCTGGTGGGGGCATGAGATTCCCGCGTGGTACTGCGGCGACTGCGGCGAAATTACCGTTGCACGCACCGAGCCGGAGACCTGCTGCAAATGCGGCAGCCACAAGCTGACCCGCGACCCCGATACGCTGGACACATGGTTTTCCTCGGCGCTTTGGCCCTTTTCAACACTGGGCTGGCCCGAAAAGACGCCCGAGCTTGACTATTTCTTCCCGACCGACGTGTTGGTCACCGGTTACGATATTATTTTTTTCTGGGTCGCAAGAATGATTTTTTCCTCCATTGAGCAGATGGGTGAGGTGCCGTTTAAGGACGTGCTGATCCACGGTCTCGTGCGGGACGCGCAGGGCCGCAAGATGAGTAAATCGTTGGGTAACGGCATCGATCCGCTTGAGGAGATTGAGAAATACGGCGCCGACGCGCTGCGCCTGACGCTTGCCACCGGTAATGCGCCCGGCAACGACATGCGCTATTCCGACGAAAAGGTTAAGGCTAGCCGCAACTTCTGCAACAAGATATGGAATGCCGCGCGCTTTATCCATATGAATTTGGGCGAGGGCGAGGTGCCCAACGCGCTACCCGAGAGCCTTACCACACCCGACAAGTGGGTGCTGACCCGCTATAACCAGACCGTCCGCGAGGTTACCGAGAATATTGAAAAGTTCGAGCTGGGCATTGCGGTACAAAAGATTTACGACTTTATCTGGGACGTGTTCTGCGACTGGTATATTGAGCTTGCCAAGCCGCGCCTGCTCTCAGGCGGCGGGGAAGCGCAGGCCACCCGGCAGGTGCTGGTCTATGTGCTGACCCGTGCGCTGGCGTTGCTGCACCCGTTTATGCCGTTTATTACCGAGGAGATTTGGCAGTCGCTGCCGCACGAGGGCGACAGCCTGATGCTTGCACAGTGGCCGCAGTACAATTCCGCACTCGACTTTGCAGGAGAGGCCGCCGATTTTGAGATGGTCATGGACGCCATCAAGGGAATCCGTATCGCGCGCGCCAACGCCGATGTGCCGCCGTCGCGTAAGGCGACCGTCTATATCAACAGCGCGCATGGCGCGGTATTTACGACCGCTGCGCCGTTTATTGAGCGTTTGGCTTTCGCCTCCTCCGTGCAGGCTGTTGCCGATGATTTTGCCATTGAGCATGCGTTGCATGTCGTGACCGACCACGCGCGCATTCTGCTGCCTATGGACGAGCTTATCGACCGCGATAAGGAGCTGGCCCGCTTAAATAAGGAGCTGGCTTCCTGCGAAAAGGACATTGAGCTGGTTTCCGGCAGGCTTTCCAACGACGGCTTTGTCGCCAAGGCGCCCGAAAAGGTTATTGCCGCCGAGCGCGACAAGCTTGAGAAAGCGCAGGAGCGCATGGTCAAGATTAAAGAAAGCCTTGCGGCGCTGGGCGCTTAAACCCGATTCCCCGCGCAAAAACAAATGACCGGCGCCGCTTTGCGGTGCCGGTTGGTTTTTATAGCCGGTCAACTTAAAAAGCAAACTGCCTTAGCCGTATATTTTATAGTCGTACCACATTAATTGGGTATACACTTCGTTGGCTCTTGGCAAAGACCGGCAAAATCGCCGTAGCCCCCGGCAAAGCCGCCTCTTATTTACGTAATTTTAACTAAATTGCTTTGCGGTATGGTTGCATTTTTCGATAAAACAAGTATACTTATTTTAAAGGACAGTCCTTGGAATACCGGTAACACCGGTGCTGCCGGGGCTTTTCCGATTAATAAAAAGGAGTGACAACTATGTTTACTGAAAAAGTAGCGGGCCTTTTGAACAATCAAATTCAAAAGGAGCTGTATTCCGCGTATCTGTACCTGCATTTCTCAAACTATTATACCGAGCAGGGACTTGACGGCTTTGCCAACTGGTACAAGATTCAGGCGCAGGAAGAGCGTGACCACGCCATGCTGTTTGTCCAGTATATGCAGAACAACGACCTGCCGGTAACCTATGAGGCGATTGAAAAGCCCGACGCCGTGCTGAAAACGAATATGGACCCCCTTAAGGCCGGGCTGGAGCACGAGCAATATGTAACTGCGCTGATTCACACCATCTATGAGGCCGCCTACGAGGCCAGAGATTTCCGCACCATGCAGTTCCTCGACTGGTTTGTCAAGGAGCAGGGCGAGGAGGAGACCAACGCGCAGGAGCTGATTAAGAAGATGGAGCTGTTTGGCACCGACGGCAAGGGGCTTTACATGCTCGACCAGGAGCTTGGCGCCCGCGTCTACGCTGCGCCCAGTCTGGTGCTGGACTGAAAAGCCCATTAAGATCCACGTATTTAAAGGCATTCTGCTTTCAAAGACTAGCTTTTGAAGGCAGAATGCCTTTTACGCTTTAACAGTAAGGAATTGTTGGCGTTTTGAATAACATGAAAGGGCAATTCCTGAGTAAATTGTATACAAAATTTGTGTTTTATGGTTGAGATTTAGCACCAAAAGGGTGTATAATAATCATATTGAGATGTCATACACCACGAAGTATAAAGGAGTTTTGCGCCATGTTTGAAAATCTGCTTGCTGTGTTAAGAGCAAACCCGCGCCGTCTGGTCTTTACCGAAGGCCCTGACCCCCGTATTCTGGAGGCTGCCAGCCGCCTGAACAAAGAGAAGATACTCGCTCCGATACTCATCGGTGTGCCGCAGGAGGTTGAGGCTACAGCAAAAACCCACGGCTTTGACATTGCCGGCATAGAAATTATCGACCCCGCTGCCTATACCGGCATGGATGAGATGGTTGAAAAGATGGTCGCGCTGCGCAAGGGCAAAATGACTGCTGAGGAATGCCGTAAGGCGCTGTCTAAGGGCAACTATTTTGGCACCATGCTGGTTGCAATGGGCAAGGCCGACGCCCTGCTCGGGGGCGCCACCTATTCCACTGCCGATACCGTTCGCCCCGCCCTGCAGCTTGTCAAGACCAAGCCGGGCAACAAGATTGTCTCCTCCTGCTTTATTATGGTACGCGAGCGCGACGGTCAGGAAGAAAAGTATGCCATGGGCGACTGTGCCATCAATATAACTCCCACTGAGGACGAGCTGGTTGAGATTGCGGTTGAAACGGCCCGCACAGCCAAGGCGTTTGGCATCGACCCCAAGGTCGCGATGCTGTCCTATTCCACAATGGGCTCGGGCAAGGGCGACAGCGTTGACGTTGTCAGAAACGCTACCGCTAAAGCCAAGGCCGCTGCGCCCGATCTTGCAATTGACGGCGAGCTTCAGTTTGACGCCGCGTTTTCTCCCGTTGTTGCCAAGACCAAGTGCAAGGGCTCACCGGTTGCCGGTCAGGCCAACACCTTCATTTTCCCCGACATTAATGCGGGCAATATCGGCTACAAGATTGCACAGCGCTTGGGCGGATTTGCAGCCTACGGCCCCATTCTTCAGGGATTAAATGCGCCGATCAACGACCTCTCCCGCGGCTGCGATGCCGAAGAGGTTTATCAGATGTCCATTATCACCGCCGGGCTTAAATAAGCTTGAAGCATTAAAATGCATAAGAAACGCCGGTCTAACTCAAGTAGTTAAACCGGCGTTTTAATATTTATGACAATTGAACCTGAGTCAAGCGTCTTCGAAAAAGCCCAATCCCAAACAGCATGCTGCGCAAAGCATCGTTTCTCTTAGAGCAGCACATCCTCCAAAAAAGGCGCAAAAGCCGAGGGGATCGCAATGTCGCTCTCCAACTCGTGCCTTGTCACCCAAAT
Organism: Bacillota bacterium; assembly: GCA_023395695.1. Classification (GTDB taxonomy): domain Bacteria; phylum Bacillota; class Clostridia; order Oscillospirales; family Ruminococcaceae; genus Yanshouia. Next base: position 10,087 of record JAEWYJ010000151.1, read on the forward strand.
AAAGGCCTCGGGCATATTCTTGCAGACGACAATAAAGCTCGTCATCGACCATTCAAGGTGGGTAAAGACATGCTTTTTACACCGCCCCGCCCTGATATTGCCTGCGCTGAGATCGCTAAAGCCCCATTCGCCCAGCGCCTGCGCGGCTTCCTCGGGTAAAAGGCAGCCCTCGGTATGGGGC
>JAEWYJ010000196.1 GCA_023395695.1 Bacillota bacterium
TTTGTTTTTGGCCTCTTCCGACGCCGAATTTGTCAACGGCGCTGTTTTAGAGGTTACCGGGGGGCTTGCACTGTAATCTGTTTTGGTTTAAACTGGTATTATAGTCATTGTAACGGAAAAACGAGACGGGCTTGGGGGAGCTGCCTTGTGGTCGGTAAGGCCGATAATGCAGCCAGACACAAAACAGGTCGCCAAAGCGTCTGAATTTTTTGTTAATTTGGCTATAAAGGCCCTTGGTGTTTATGGCTGTGCGGGCATTGCCCGACGGGCCTAAAACCCAGCGCCTTATTTATACGGTTTTAAACCAAGTGATTCGGGCATTTCCAAAAGTCCAAGGGCACGGGGCGCTTTTTTAAAAATCCGGTGCTCCGGCGCAAAAGGGCTACACCCTGCATGGATTTTGTGAATGCCCCCGCAGACAAAGAAGGAGATGTCCTTTACAATGAAAATGGTTTTGCTGGGCCCGCCCGGCGCGGGAAAGGGTACGCTTGCCAAAGGCGTTGCCGCTATATTCGGCATTCCGCACGTATCGACCGGTGAGATGCTGCGCGCAGCCGTTAAAAAAGGCGGCAGCACCGCCGAAGAGGCTGACCGGCTCATGAAGGCGGGGCAGCTGCTGCCCGATGAGCTGATTCTGCGCATCGTCAAGGAGCGGCTTTCCCAGCCAGATTGCGGTATGGGCTATATTCTGGACGGCGTGCCCCGGACAGTTGCGCAGGCCCGGGGACTGGAAGCGGTTGGTATAGCGGTTGAAATAGCCGTGTTGCTCACAGTGCCCGATGAAATTGTCGTTCGCCGTATGGCTATGCGGCGGGTGTGCACGCGCTGTGGCGCAGGATATAACCTGGACTCAATGCCGCCCCGGCATGCGGGTGTCTGCGATGTGTGTGGCGGGCCTGTTGCCGCACGGGCGGACGATTTACCTCAAACCATTGCTGACCGTCTGAAGGTTTACCATTATGATACCGAGCCGGTAACAGCATTTTATCAGGAGCGTGGTATATTGCTGACCATTTTGTCGGACAGCACGCCGCAAAAGACGCTCGATGCGCTGTGCGCGGCGCTGGCGGCCGCCCAGCCTGTTGGCGGATAATTCACACGCGAATAACCAATGGCAGAGAGGCTGTATCAAAACAAATTTGCGCTGGCAAACCGCGTAGAAAAAGCAGCCCGTCAAGCAAAAAAACGCGCCTTGAAAATGACTTTTTAAAGTCATTTCAAAGCGCGTTTTTGTATGCACTTTTCCGGCGACGGCGTTTTGCTTTAACCCCTTGCCGGAAAAAGCAGGCACGCTAACGCTGGGCAGCTTTTAAAATTAATCGGCCATACTGTAGGAACTTGGCGCTTGCCGTATGTGGGGCAGCGAATTTTATTCGATTATACCACAGGAGAAAATAAAACAGTACGGAGGCGGTTAGACAAGGGGCATACCGCGTTCAGCCGCATGCCTGTGGCACAAACTGCCCAAGCGCAAAAGCTTTACGGCTGTTTTTGCGGTAGATGCATCGCTTGGGTTTCCTTCAGGTATGCATCCATAACGTGGGCGGCCAGCACCACCGTCTTAAGACATCGTGTTTCCTCGTTGCGGTATTTAAGCTTGAGCGCGTCGCAGTTAATACTGCCCAGCTCATCCTCAAACCGTTGGACAAAGCCGGCGCACAACTCCTTGAAATTTTCGGTGGCATGGGCGCGATCCTCCACCCTCAGGCGACCGATAGCTGCCAGCGCGCCGCACAGCGCCCCGCAGGTTTTTTCGCAGCCCAGCCCGCCGCCAAAGGCGCTGACCAGCTTAAAGTCCTGCTCGCGCAGGCCAAGGCCGTACCGCTCGTCGGCCAGACGCAAAATACTTTCGGCGCAGTTATAGTCCTGGGTGATAAAATAGTCGTATGCGCGATCCTCCATCAAAGACGCCCCTTTTCTGTCATGAGTTTTATATGTATTTATTGCGGCATACGCAAAAAACATATGGTACAGCGCAGTTCCCCAAGTGCCCCGCTCCGGAGTGGATTATTTTTACGGCAAGCGCGGCGGCTTAATCCACCGCCTCCACCTGAAACGGCTCCTGCAGCACGCGGATATCCTGCGGCGTGGCCACCGGCGGCAGGCTTTGGGCCACCGCTGCGCGATAGCCGCCGATATCGTCCGCGGCAAAGGGCAGGTGATAGAGCATCACATGCCGCGGGCGGATGACGTCGGCAACAAACGCTCTGCCGCGCTCCAGCGTCAGCCAGGGGAAGTTCAGCAGTGCCAGATCGATCGGAGTCCCGCCGAGCCAGTCGGTCAGCACCGGGTTGCAGATGACGCAATCGCCGAGCAGCAGAACCCGAAAGCCGTCCAGATTCATCAGGCAGCCATAATTGGGCAGATCTGCATACTCCCTGCCGTCGTGGCGCAGATGCTTAAACCAAAATTCGGCGCGGCCTATCGTCAGACGGTGGCTGTCCTCGTGCAAAAGCAGGCTGTTATTCAGCGCCTGCATAGGCGAAACCATCAACGCCCCGGGCCACAGGCGATGCGCCCGCTCCGCCGCCGGAAGGGTATAGTGGTCGCGGTGGTCGTGTGTGTAAAAAATGATGTCCGGATTTTGAAATGCCGGAGACTGCAACAGGTGTTGTTCCATTTCGGGTGTGACGGTGCTGAATTCCACCGCCTTATCGTCGTGGAAGGCGTCGCAGCAAACCTTTATACCGCTGCACTCAATCAGAACGCCGGCGTTGGCGGTAAGGGTGACTTGGCATCTTGGCATGGTAACGCTCCTTATGGATGATATAGCCCGGCCGTAATACGCCCCTAATTTTAGTTGGCGGACCATGCGTACAGGTAGATGGTAATTTTGCGCATCAAGCGGCGAGCCGTTGCGCATTGTCCCAGTATAATAGCCGTCTTGCGGCTATTATACCATGAGCGCAAGCGAATGGTATAATTTGCGCATCAAAAGGCGGTTGCCGCGTTAAGCGGCGAGCCGTTGCGCATTGTCCCAGTATAATAGCCGTCTTACGGCTATTATACCATGAGTCGCTATCCCTTTCAAAGCAGAATATGCCGCCCTGTCCGCCAAGCGGACAATACACGGGCATACGGAGCTTGAAAAGGAGGCCAACCAAAGCAAATAGGGGTTATATGCGAGGAGATACCCTGAATGCATACCACAGGCGCTTGGAATAGGCTAAGTGTTCATAGTGTCGCAGCTTGAGAAGCGCATTTCTTGTTTTTTCCATACAGGGCGGCGGATATGAGCGAGGTGGCCGGGGATACGAGCACAAGCCCAATACAGCCCACAAAGGTATGCAAAATTTCGGCGGCTATGGTTTTGGAATTTAAGATGCTCATAAAAGGGGTGGCCTGCGCCATATAAACCATCATGACGGAGAGATAGCTGCCCATATAGGCGAGGAGTAACGTGGTCGTCTGGCTGCCTACCACAGACCTTCCGATATTCAGCCCGGAGCGCAGCAGCTCGGCGCGCGTAATATCCGGTTTATGCAGGACCAGCTCGTCAAGGGCGGCAGATATGTCGATGGCAAGATCAAGAATGGCCCCGGAGCAGGCAAGATAAACCCCCGCCATAAACACCTGCGTCAGGTCAAGGCTCTGATAGCCCGAATACAAAAGGGATTCCGACCACTGTATCACCGCGCCGTGAATATCAAAATACTGCGTAAAAGCAATGGACAAAAGACAGGTGACAAAGGAGCAGAGCACTGCGCCGCCAATAGCGGCATATGCCTTTTTTGAAAAGCCCCCCACCATAATAAGTGTGCCCACCGTAATGCAACAGCCCACCCCCAGTGCAACAGGCAAGGGCGGATAACCCTTGAGCAAGAGCGGTATGATCAGCTTCCATATCGCCAGCAGGGCAAACGCGAACGACAAAAGGGTTCTCAGTCCGGTAAAGCCCGAAAAAACAATAATGAGCAAAGCAAACAGCCCAATAAGCAGCAGCTCCTTTCCCACCCGGTAATGCTCAACCATATTGACAAATATAATGCGCCCGTCCGCGTAATTTTCTACGATAACCCAAGCCGTATCCCCAGGCTTAAACAGCTTGTCAATATCCAGTTTTCCTACAAGCAGATTAATGGCCTGAGTCGTTTCCCCTTTGTGAGAGCCGGATAATATCTCGATAGTACAGCTTTGATCCCCCTGCTGGATAATCCCGTTTATATAGATGGAGCTGTTGTCCACTTCAATCACCCGGGCTTTTGCGCCCTCTGAATTAACATAAATTTGCTTGGCAAATCCGGTCGGCAACAGAACCAGCGCAATAATAAGCGCCACAAATACCATTATAAATATCGCTTCTTTTTTGTTGAACTTATTTCCCATAATACTCCTTTTTTGTATAAAAACATAAGCAAGCCTTTCGGTTTATAAGCGAAAGACTTGCTTTTTGGTTATTTGCGGAATTTTACTTTACGCCGCAAATCTCGCACAGCTTCTTGAACACGTCTGTATTGTCATAGTAGCCGTTAAACGCGTCCGAGCCGGCGCCGTAAGCATAGACGGGAACCGGTACGCCTGTGTGCGCATAAGAGGTCCAGCCGAGGCCGGCCTTGTTATTTATGATATGCGTTATGGAAACAGAAAGCGGATCATAGCTGCCGTAGAGCAGGGCGTTTTCCTCTGTAGCCTCCCGGTTTTCATCCGGCAGCATCGCTTCGCCAAAGCCCGTTTTCAGCTTTTCAACCTCGTAGCCGGTGAGTACGAGCGAATCGGCTTTATCCGCGCCGGCATCGCCGGAGGGCAGCTTCAGGCCAAAGTTTTCAGTGATTACCGGCATGACATCTTCAAAAGCAAGGCCCGGATTTTTCTCCTGCATGCCGTTTATCAGATTATCGAACTCAACATAGGACATCCTCTGGTTGTCCATGATATTGAATGCGGTGTCGTAGCCCGTGGATGCATAACCGATGGTCATACCGCCTGTCTCATGGTCGCCTGTAACAACAATAAGCGTTTCATCCGGATGCGCCTGCGCAAAATCATACGCAACCTGAACGGCGGCCTCAAAGTCAATAACTTCCTGAATCGTCGTCATAGCATCATTTGCATGGCAGGACCAGTCAATTTTACCGCTCTCAGCCATGAGGAAAAATCCGTTTTCATTATCGAGCACATCAATGCCCTTTTTAACAAAATCGGCCAGAGAAAGGTCTTTTCCCGACTGATCAATGGCGTAGGGCATGGCGCCGCTGTCCTGAATAGTGGGGGAAACGGCATAGCATTTGCCGGTAGAAGCATTCAGCGCAGCTATTTCGTCCTTGGTACGCGCGATGGTGTATCCGTTCTTTTGCAGAATGCCATAAGCATCGGGCTGGTCTTTTTTGTCGCCGGTGGGCTTGCTGATCTCTCCGCCTGCAAAGTAGTCGAAGCCGGACTCTGCCAACTGCAGGGCAATACCGTAGTAGTCGTTGCGGCTGGCAACGTGGGCGTAATAAGCAGCGGGGGTTGCGTGGTTAATTGTAACGGTGGATACGATTCCAATTTTCTTACCGGCGGCTTTCAAAATTTCTGCAATATTTGTGACGGAGGTGGCCTTGTCTACCGCCATGCCAATGACGCCGCTGTGGGTTTTGTAGCCGGTGGACATGGACGTGGCGGTGGATGCGGAGTCTGGACAGAACGAGGTGGAGTCATGGGTTGTGGCCATGCCAACCACAGGGAAAGAGGAAAACAATAAATTATTGGTGGAGATTTCGCCGTTTTTGCTGTTGCCGTTATAGACCTGTGCGGAATTGACCTGAACCGCGCTCATGCCGTCGCCTATCAGCATGAATATGTATTTGGGGGGCTTTGCGCTTTGCTCAGCATTGGTTGCCTGAGGGTTGGGGATGTTTGCCGACTGTGCCGATGCCGGCCCCGTACCCTGATTTGAAGAAGGGCTTGCCGCGCATCCAGAAAAAACAGCCAGAACCATAACAGACGAAAGCAACACAGGTATTAATCTTTTTTTCATAACATCCTCCTGATAATATTTACATTTATTTGCTCTGCTAGAGAGTGTATGCAAACCATCAAGATAACCAAAGCAG
>JAEWYJ010000197.1 GCA_023395695.1 Bacillota bacterium
ACCAAAAGCCCGATAACGGATACAAGCGCATAGCGCGCGCCCGAGCCCGGTGCAAAATCCGAAAAATTCACAATGCCCACGAGCGTGGCGTCGTTGTTAATGATGATGCCGCCGTTAACAAGACCGATAAAGGCGATGAACAGTCCTATACCGACCGAAATAGCCACCTTAAGGTTATGCGGCAGCGCACGCACAATGACCTCGCGCAGGCCAAAAAGTGAGATGACAAAAAACAGCACGCCGGAGATGAACACAATTGCCAGGCCCTCGGCATAGGTGTAACCCATACCCAGCATAATGGTATAGGCAAAGGTGGCATTAAGGCCAAGGCCGGGCGCCAAAGCAAAGGGCAGATTAGCCAGCAGCGCCATCAGCATGGTGCCGACAAAAGCGCCCAGGCAGGTGGCGATAAATACACCGTTTTCAAGGCGTGCAGCCAGCCCCGCATCCCCGATAATATAAGCAGGATCCGCGAGAGTTTTAGGATTGCTGGCCAGAATATAGGCCATCGCCATAAAAGTGGTCAACCCCGCCAATATTTCGGTCTTGACGTTGGTTTTATTCGCCGAGAGTTTAAAACGCTTTTCGAGAAAAGTTTCCATTGAGAACCTCCGTAACATATTTGGCTGATATACAAGCTACAGTATAGCCGATGATTCTGAAAAAAGCAACAAATCAAACGTAAATTCGACATAAATTTGACATTATGAATTAATATCTGATCAACCGGCCTCAAAAGCAGCACTGAATTGACAGACGTTTTTTGTAGCCTAAGATAGACGGCGCAGGCGGGCCGGCGTCCGGACAAGGCAACTAATATAGCGGCATTAAAAATACACGGCCAAAGCACTATGCTTTTAAAGTTGCTCAGCTGTAATATTATGTACGTTAGCAAATCATCCCATGCGCCGCTGCCCGGCCTGTAATGCCGGGAGCATTCCGAAAATTCTAAAAGTGCTCAAACCGGAAAAGCAGGCCGTGGGCAAGATTAGAGCGAGAAAAAAGCCTTTGGGGTTCAACTTGCCAAATGGCAACAGATGCGTATTCAAAGATATGGACAACCGAAGAAAGTTTAATTGTTAAACGGGGTTTCGTTTTATGGTTGGTGGCTTCGACCTGAAAAATGAGCAAGGGCGCACCCTCTGTTTGGAGAGGGCACGCCCTGTACGGTTTTGGCGACCAAGCTATTCCGGCGCCAAATAACGCATGAATTCCTGTTGTCTTCTAGCCTTGTCTTCTGGAAGGGACGTCCTTGGCGCTGTTCTGTTGTTTTGGTTACTGGGCTTTTCTCACACCGTTGTCATCAACCTCGTATTCGCCTATTTTAGTGCCGCGGGCGAGCGTGCCGTCAGGATGAAAGTAGTACGACTTATTGGCGTCATCCTTGACCCAGCCGGTTTTCAATGTTCCATCAGGGTTAAAGAAACATCTCACACCGCCTATGGTCTGCCAGCCGGTAACAGCCTTGCCATTATTGTAGTAGAGACGCTGCCCGTCATCGTTAAACGCCCAGCCCTGCGCCGTTGCAGGGTCGATGGTCAGCTTGATATAGCGGTGAAGCATAGCACTGACCTCCGCACGGGTGACATTCCCGGTCGGGTTAAAGCGGTTGTTTTGCACACCCGCCATAACGCCTGCCTGCTGCATGGCTTTCACCGCATTGGTGTAGCTGCCGCCAATGCCGGAAGCGTCAGCAAATGTGATTGCGCTGCGCGTGGCAGGCAGCTTATAGCCTGTTGCCTTGGCATAGCTTTGCAGAATTGCCGCAAGCTCTTGCCGGGCTATGGCAGAGCCTGCCGCGCGGCCTTGCAAAGCAAGGTTTTGCATACTTTGACCTGAAAGCGCAGTCAGCGCTGCTGAAAGCTCGCCTCTTGCAATGGCCGCATCGGGATTAAACTTGCCCTGTGTGTTGGCAAGCAGCCCTCTGCCGGTCACATAATCTATACTATCCTTTGCCCAATGTGTGCCGATATCGGTATACTTAGTGCCCGGAGCTGCATAGCCCACACCGTATACGGAAAAATGATTGGTAGCAAAGATTAAGCTCCCGCTGTTTGCGTCATAAGCAGAGCCGGGAACACGAATGGTTCTGCCGCTGCCATCCACATAGACGGCATAGAGATAGCCCACAGCCTCATTTGGGGCGGGCGTATAGGGAATGCTGACATAAACGGCGCCTCTGCCAAAATCGGTAATATTTTTATCGCCGCTCTGATAGTTCGCTCTGAAATTGTAAACCGGGCGACTGCCGATGACATTTTGTGCAGCGGCACTCAGGCTGGAAACAGCCGTTCTGGCAACGTTGATCTGAATATCCGCGTTGGCCTGCCGGTTAATTTCTCTTACAGCCGCTTGATTGAGGCCCACCGTAATATCCGGCCGGTCGATTGCCAGCTTGATGCCGGCAAGGTTCTGGCTGATAATTTGCTGCTGCGTGCTCCTTGGCAGATTGATGTTAAAATCAGACGCACTCTGCCCGGCGGAAGAAACGTTGATAACCGCGGTGATTTCGCCGGCATTGACGCCGTTTCTTTCCGCCACTGCTCTGGCATTGGCAATGGCGTCCGCAATGTTCTGCTCTGTAACGCGAACATTGGCTGTTCCGCTGCCGTCAACGACTGCTCTGTTTTCGGTTTTTCCGCTAACAGGCTCGGTCGGTTTTGCAGAAGGTGCGGGAGAGGACCCGTCATCGCTGTCGCCGGAGCTTTTTGAATTCGTCGTCACAATGATTCCCGCGCTTGGCGCAGAGGCTTCTGTGTCGGCAGTTTCGGCCACCCGCTGGCGGAATGTATACGCCGTGCTTGCCGTCAGATCGCCGAACACATTGCCCGACTGCCATGCCGCGCCGTCCTTAGAAAACTCGTAAGCCGCATTTGCCGTAAGCGTGACAGTATCATGCGTTTTTGAAACGAGCGTTGGCGCTCCCGGTGCGGTCGGTGCGGCACGCTTTATAACAGCCGCAGTCGCCGCGCTTGTGCGCGTGCCGGTTTGTACGCTCGATTCAATTTCAAGCGTGATGGTTTTGCCGAGATCTGCCGCAGTTACCGTGTAGCTTGAGCCTGCGCCAACCCGTGTTCCATTGGCCTTCCATACATAGGTCAGCGTACCGGTGTTGTTGCTGCCGGTAAGCGAGCCGGTCAGCACGCTGCCGATTCTCGGTGCCATATTGCTGATAGTTGCCGTGCCGGTAAGGGCGCCGGGTACATATGCTTCTATAACAAGATCCCTCGGCGTACCTGGGTGATGAGTGGCGGTTTCTTTGGCTCTTACCAGATATGTGCCACTGGTAAGCCCGGTAACCGCGCTGCCGGTGATAGCAGTATAGCTTGTGGCACCGCTCTTTTTATATTCCATGGCTGTGGTCACGCCGGTCAGCTTGCCGTCATTATTGTTGATGGTGGTGCAATTTGCGGCAGATACGCCGGTGACAGCAGGGCCATCCGCTTTGCCGATAGCGGCGGTGGCAACGCTGGAAACCGGGCCTGTTTGCACATCGCTTGTCACCACACAGGTGAGCGTCTGGCCGATATCCTCCGCCACAAGGGTGTAGGTGTTGGCGTTTGTGCCGATGTCAGCGCTGCCGCGCTTCCACTGGTAAGAAAGCGTGCCGGTGTTATTGCCGGATGTGTACGCGGCGGTCAGCCGCTCGCCATATTTGGTTGTGCCGCTGATAGTCACCGTGCCGGTGAGGGCGCCGGGTACATATGCTTCTATAACAAGGGCCCTCGGCGTACCTGCGTGATGGGTGGCAGTTTCTTTGACTCTTACCTGATAAGTGCCACTGGTAAGCCCGGTTATCTCGCCGCCGGTGACAGCCGTATAGCCTGTGGTGCCGCTCCTTTTGTATTCCATTGCGGTGGTCACGCCGGTAAGCTTGCCATCATTATTACTAATGGTGGTGCAGTTCACAGCAGCTACACCAGTGACAGCGGGGCCATCCGCTTTGCCGATAGCGGCGGTGGCAACGCTGGAAACCGGGCCTGTTTGCACATCGCTCGTTACCACACAGGTGAGCGTCTGGCCGATATCCGCCGCTACAAGGGTGTAGGTGTTGGCGTTTGTGCCGATGTCAGCGCCGCCGCGCTTCCACTGGTAAGAAAGCGTGCCTGTGTTATTGCCGGATGTGTACGCGGCGGTCAGCGTTTTACCGTATTGGGTTGTGCCGCTGATGGTCACCGTGCCGGTAAGGGCGGGGGGAACATACGCGCCCACCGTCAGCGCCAGCCTTGCGCTCTCGGTCTTGTCGCTTTCAGTGACGGAAACATAATAGGTTCCCGCCGGGATATCGGTGGCATGCGCAATCGTCAGGCTGTTGCCGATGTTGGTTGCCGTCACGCCGGACGCCAGCGTCTGGCCTGTTAAACCGGTATAGACCGCCCATGTCTGGCCGTTTGCGTAAGAGGTGCTGTTGGTCAGTGTAAAACTGACGCCTGGCTGTGTCGCGCTGGTCTTGGCAACAGTGGTGACGCTGGCCGTTGGCGTGGCGGAAACAAGCCGGTTGACCGTCAGCGTGGCCGCTGCGCTGCTCGCAGTGCCCAGTGCGTTTGAAACGACGCATCGGTATTGGTTGCCGTTCATCGCATAGGTCGTATTAGGGATGCTAAGAGTGGGCAGCGTTGCGCCTGAAATATCCGCAAAGGCGGACCCCGCTGCGGCAGTTTTCTGCTGCCACTGGTAAGAAAGCGGCGCACTGCCAGTTGCCGCAACCGAAAAGGCGACCGACTGCCCGACGTTGACGGTCAGGTTTAATGGCTCAGTGGCAATGGCAGGCGCGGACGCATTGACAAACACGCCGGTCATATTGGGCGGGGTAAATGTCAGAACAGCGTTGTTGTTTGAATAATCTCTAATGCTGCCGCCGTTAAGCACCATCGGGGACGCGCAGACAATGCCGTCAGCATCCACGTCGCCGGATTGAACGGTATAGCGGAATATAAGGGTGGTTGTGCTGCTGCCGTCGACATAAGCGGCCCGCTTGCTCTGTGACCCGATGGTCAGCGCGAGATACGGCACACCCGATGTCCAGACGGTAACCACCTCGTCAAATTCGACTTCAAACTCCAGGTTTTGCGCCGTATCATAAGTTCCGTTAGATGGCCCCGTCACCGAGGTCATTCTAGGGGCGGTGGTATCCGGCACAAACCGCAAATATTTGTAGGTGGCAATATTGCCCGCAACATAGTCGGTTATAGGGTCGCCCGTGTCGCTGACGCTTGCAACAACCTGCATACCTGTGCCCAGCACCGGCGCTTTGTTCATAGCCTGGACGCCACCCCGGATAACCGGCGCGCCGTCTAAGCTATAGATCTTGCCCGTGCCGGCGTTATAAACCGCAACGCCGTTGGCGGCGCTTACCTCGCCACCCGAAACTTTCACAGAGGAGTGAGAATTATTATAAACCGCATTTCCGCCCGAAGCGTTGGTGTTCGATATCGTTCCACTGCTTATAGTAAGAATTGCACTAACCGAAACCGTGGGGTCAAAGCTGTTTAAATAAATGGTACCGCTGTCAGCGCTTGCGTTGGCACTGGTGACCTCGGCCGTTTCTCTGACCGTGATGATGCCATAGCTTTCGTTATAAATTGCAGGTTTGGCATTAGAGAAAGAAAGATCCTCAAAGCAAAAACCGTCCAGTCAGACTGTTTTACTTTGAGGATCACGTTATATTACCAGATAAACGCCCTGGCGAATGCTTCAGAGGTCTCAGGGTAATCCAGCCGCAGATGCGTGCCACGGCTCTCCTTGCGGTTTTGAGCCGCGTTAATCATCAGCAATATGGATTTAAGTGTTTGCGCGGTTCTTGTGTCGTCATTAATCTTGCTGTCTGCAAGCATTTCTTCAAGAGCGGACGCCGCATTTTCAAGGGTTTTAGCATCGCGGTACACCCCCAGCGCCGCTTTGGCAATCTGCTTTGCGCGCGGAGCAAAACAATGGTAGACTTCTTGGTTCTGCCGGTATTCTATTGGCATTTCGCAATCAATCTCAGCACGTGGGTTTGCAAGAATAGCCTGTGCGCAGATAAGCCCCGACAACACGGCCTGACTTGCAGCGTTGCCGGCACAGCGGCATGCGCCGTGTGTTCCGCCGCTGGCTTCTCCAACAGCATACAAGCCGGATACTGTGGACTGATACTGCCCGTCCACGCATATTCCGCCCGAGAAGCTGTGCGCCATTGGCCCGACTTCGATCAGCTGCTTATTGGGGTCAACGCCATTACTCATCAAACGCTCAAAGAACCAGGGGTATGCCTTGAGCACTTCCCGGGGGATATGGCGCAAATCGGCCCAAACGCCCCCGTGCGGCGAACCGTGGCCTGCAGCCACCTGTTTCCATATCTCCTTGTTGAGCAGTGTTTTAGGCGCGCCGCCTTCGCCCTGAGGGCGAACGGCAAGTAAAAACCGCTCTTCTTGCGCATTGAGCAGATGCGCACCCTCACCCAGCATGGCTGTCGGGCACGGCTCGCCAACCGCACCGCGAGGATCCAGCACAACCATCGGCTCATATTCCAGAAATTCAATATCTACCAGCTTGGCGCCCGCATCCTTTGCAATTGCCAGAATATTGCCCTGAATGTCCTCCGGATAGGTGGAAACCGCAAAAAGGTTGCCGACGCCACCCCATGCCGCTACAACTGCACCCGAATAAATATTTTCTATTGAACCGTCAAGGGTTTTAAAGGTGGCGCCACAGATTTTATTATCGCGGGTAAGCAGCTGAAGGCATTCGTACCCCTGGTGAATTGCAATACCCTTTTCCTCAAGCTGTGCGCACAGCTTCCTCAGCATGACATCTCCGATAAGCGCCGTGGTGCTGCACAGAGAGCGCGGATAGGTATGCCCGGAGAGATGGCGCAGCTTGGTCGCGCCGTCGGGATTCCTGGCAAATTCAATGCCCCATCGCTGTAAAAAGTGGTAGCCCTCCAGTGTGCGACCGGTCATTTCCTGCACCAAAGCCTTGTTGCCAATACCATAACCCGCGTTGAGCATATCGGCGCAGTACTGCTCCACTGTATCACCATAAGGATTTTCGGGCAGCACAAAATTGATAGCAGCGATATAGGGCGTTCCGCCGAAGGAAGCGCCATAGACGCCGATGTTGCGGATGCCGCCCTCGTATAAGCGGGCGGCCGTTGTCAGAGCGGAAAGCCCCATACCAATAATGATTACATCGTGCTTTTTCATTGTTTCCTCCGTTACTGCGTTATTGGCTGGAGGCTCCCAGCGCATTATCCATTCCAAACGGGGGTATAGATCTTCCCCTTGCGGTTGTGCTCAAGCTCCACCTGCCATGCTTCAATGACCTGTGGCGTTTTTAAAATATCGTACATGCTTTGGGCAAGCGCCTTACTGACGTAGACCGCCGCCTTTTGTCCAATAGACATGCCGGCCGTCGCAGTCAGCGCCCAGTGATGAACCGGCACGCCGCTGATCAGCCCCAGCCCGATATAACGCACAGTGGGAATAAGGTGCGTAACCAGTCCCAAATCATTAGAGCCAAAATTTGTTGACGGTACGCCGCTGGGCGCCACAAGCCTTTCCTCCAAAACATCTTCGGACGGTTCTGTTGAAAACACATTGCGGTAAAGCGTCTGAGCAAATATTTTTTCCGCCTCGTCATAATGAAGCGGCGGAATTTTGCAGGCGGACTCGTACAGGAATCTGGTGAAGGAGGTCAGAATCAGCGTACCGGGCAGCGCGGAATGAAGGGTGTGGGTTACCGACGTTTCGGTCATCAGCGCAGCGCCCTGCGCCACCTTGACAACACGCTCCACCAGACTCTGCACACTGTTAAGATCCTTGGCACGGACCATATAATCCACCACGGCGTGCTCGGGCACAACGTTAGCCTTGGTAACCACCTGCTCGTATGCGTGATGTATCCGCGCGTCCGACGACATGTGCTCGCGCATGTATTGCACGCCCACACTCATCAGCTCGGCTGCATCCATGGCGCTGCGCCCCATCTCCGGGGCCGCAGAGGCGTGGGAGGCGCGGCCGGTAAAGGAAAACGTCAGCTTTGCAATTGAGAGATTGACCTTTTCGTTAGCTGTCAGTGCGCCCGGCTCGGGATGCCATCCCAGCAAACAGTCAATGCCGTCAAAGAGGCCCAGCCTGTGCATGTACATCTTGCCATTGCCGCCCTCCTCAGCGGGGCAGGCAAAAAATACGACGGTTCCCGCCAGCTTCTCTTGCTCCATTGCGGCCTTAACGGCACAGGCGGCTCCCACAGAGGCTGTAATCATGAGGTTATGGCCGCAGCCGTGCCCATAGCCGGGGGCGGGCGCGCGGTGTGGAACGGCATCCTGCGCAAGTCCCGGCAGCGCGTCATACTCGCCAAAAACTGCAACAACCGGGTGTCCGCTGCCCCAGCGCGCAACAATGGTATTGGGACGCTGCTCCGGGTCCTTGCAGTGGCAAAGCGCAATATCGAAGCCCTGCGCCTTGAGCAAGGCGCTTGTACGCTCGCAGGAATAGAATTCCTCCATCAGCCCCTCGGGATGCTCCCAAATATCGCGCGAAAAGCGGACAAGTGCCTCTTCGTTTTGCTTAAACCATGCACCAATTGCCTGATTCATGATACTCCTCCTTTTGTAATAGGCGTTATCCGTTTATTTCCCGGCAACGGTGGCACGCCACAAAATGACCCGGCTCTACTTCTAAAAATTCGGGAGAGGCTTCCCGACAGATATCCCTGACATGCGGGCAGCGGGAGGCAAACCGGCAGCCGGGCTTGGGGTTGATGGGTGAAGAAATTTCTCCCGACAGAATCACATCCTGACGCTTAACGTCAATAGACGGGATAGGAATGGCGGTCAGCAGCCCCTTGGTATACGGATGCAGCGGATTGGCGAACAGCACATGAGAAGAGGCTTTTTCGGCCATGCAGCCCATGTACATAACCAGGATGTCGTCCGAAATATGCTTGACCACCAACAGGTTATGGGTAATAAAAATATAGGTCAGATCCTTCTGCTCCTGCAAATCCATCATAAGGTTGAGAATTTGGGCTTGAATAGAGACATCCAGAGCGGAGACCGGCTC
>JAEWYJ010000181.1 GCA_023395695.1 Bacillota bacterium
GTTTGGCATCGGCGAAACCTCAAAAATTATTATTATTGTGCTCGCCTCGTTTTTTCCGATGTTTCTCAACATTAAAAAGGGACTTAATTCCTGCGATGTCCGGTTGTTGGAGGTTGGCCAGTCATTAGGTTTTTCAAAGGCCAAACGATTTTTTAAAATTATGCTCCCATTTGCCCTTCCGGATATTCTGGTGGGCATGCGCATTGGGTTAGGCTACAGCTGGCGCGCCATTATCGGTGCCGAGATGATTGCGGCCACCAGCGGACTGGGCTATTTAATTTTGGATGCCCAGCAGATGTCGCGTTCCGACAAAGTGATTGTCGGCATTTTTGTCATTGGCATTGTCGGGCATTTGTGTGACCGTCTGTTTTCTTTTTGCATTAAGAAGGTTTTGCATGGAGGTGTTGACGATAGCTGGCGTTAGTATCAAAAACCTGTGCAAAAGCTATCAGGTTTCCGGCCGGCGTTTAACGGTGTTAAACGGGTTGACCACCGAGCTTGCCGACGGAGAAATTACGGTACTTTTGGGCAGAAGCGGTTGTGGAAAAACCACCCTGCTGCGTATTCTGGGCGGTTTTGAACCGTATGACGATGGCGAGCTGATGCTCCCTCCGCACGAAAAAATCGGTATGGTGTTTCAAGATCCGCGCCTGATGCCATGGCTCAGCGTTTATAAGAACATTACCTTTGGCCTCAACCGTAGGCAGGCCCGATCTGACGCGGTTCGCACTTTGGTTGAGACGGTGGGATTAACCGGCTTTGAAAACGCCTCCCCCTCCCAGCTTTCGGGCGGCATGCAGCAAAGGGCGGCGCTGGCGCGCGCGCTTTCTTATGACGCCGACCTGATTTTAATGGATGAGCCCTTTGCCGCGCTGGATCATTTTACGCGTGAAACCATGCAAAGCGAGCTGCTGCGCATCCATCGCCTTAAAAGAAAAAGCATTGTATTTGTCACCCATAGCATTGACGAGGCGCTGCTGTTAGGGCAAAAAATCCTTGTGCTCAACAGTGGCAAAGTCGAGCACGAAATTTCGCTTGCCGACTTTGATTACCCAAGAGATATTCTATCCCCCAAGCTTATCGGGGTTAAAAAGAATATATTATCAACCATAACACAAAGGAGTATGACATGAAACGTATAGTATCATTATTCACTGCACTCGCTATCACTGCCGCCATTGCAGGCTGCGGCGGGCAACCCGCTTCCTCCGCACCACAAAGCAGTGAAGCCCCTGTATCGTCGCAAGCCGAGGCATCCTCTGCCGCGCCTGAATTCACCGTCGATAAAATTGGCGTGACCTATGTCAAGTCCCCGCTGAACGTACCCTCTATTATCGAAAAAGAAAAAGGCATTTTTGCTGAGGCATTTGCCGGGTACGGCCTGTCTGTCGAATATTCTAACCTGACCGCCGGGCCCGAACAGACACAGGCGCTTGCCTCGGGCGATCTCCAGTTTTTGTATGCCGTCGGCGCAACCTCGGTTATTCTATCCGCTTCCAACGGCGCGGATATTAAGATTCTTAACACTTACAGCCGCTCCCCCAAGGCCTTCCGCCTGTTCACCGGCAAGGATGGCGCCATTACCTCCGCCGAGCAGCTCAAAGGTAAAAAGATTGGCGGCCCCAAGGGTACCATTCTGCATGAGCTGTTGATTGCTTATCTGTCCACCGCCGGTCTCACCGAAGCTGACGTCGCCTTTGTTTCGATGGGCATTCCCGATGCACAGGCCGCACTGGTTGGCGGCTCGCTGGATTGCGCACTGCTTGCCGGCCCGGTCGCCTACAACATGGCCAAGGACGGCTACCAGATTGTCACTACAGGCGAAGGCCTGGTTGACGCCACCATTGTGGTAGCCACCAGCGGCAGCTTCTATGAGAAGAATCCGTTGCTGGTCGAGCGCTTTTTAGAGGCACAGAAGACCGTTGCGCAGTATATTGCGGACAACAAGCAGGAAATTCTTGAGATTACTGCTAAGGAAACCGACCTGAGCATTGAGGCTGTTGAAGAGATGTTCCCCATGTATGATTTTAATACCGAAATCACAGCAGCGGATGTTGCCTCTATGAAGAAAACCGAGCAGTTTATGCGTGACAACGCCATGATTGAAACCCCTGTGGATATTGATACGCTGATTCTTAAGGTGGCATAATCTGAATATTGATCACGATATGATTAGTCGCTGCCTGCAAAGCACGTAATGACTAATTGATATAAAAATGGAGTTTGCGCCACGGCGCAAACTCCATTTTTATATCAATAATTTCATTCCAAAAGTGTTCAGCATTCAAAGTGTGATATGATAATCTGCGTTCAACGCCGCAGTCTCCTCGGGGTCATGCGTAACCAGCAAAACGCTTTTACCGGCGACGCGCCGCCGGGTTTCATCAATAACCACAGCCTTGGTGCCAGCGTCAAGCCCCTTGAACGGCTCGTCTAAAAACAGAATATCATAGTCGGCCAGCAGCGCTCTGAGCAGCGCCACGCGGCGGCGCATGCCGCCCGAGAGCGTGCACACCGGCTGGGCGGCACAGCCCGCAAGGCCCATCGCCTTTAGCGCAGCTAAAATATCCTGCCGGCTGCGCTGCGGGCAAGCAAGGCGAATATTTGTCATCGGGTTTAAATTCTCACACAGCCGATCCTCCTGAAAAACCGCGCTCAGGCGCAGCCCGGACAAACCCACTATATTGCCGCCGTCGGGCGATTCAAGGCCCATCAGCAGCCGCAGCAACGTCGTTTTCCCCCGGCCGGAAGGGCCTGTGATACAAGAAATCCGCCCAGCCGGAATAACGGCCGAAAAACTGTCAAGCACCCGATGATCCCCATAGGCCTTGCAGAGATTGTTCAAAACAATGTCTTTCATCGCTTACATACCCTCCAATCGGGCGGCGGTGCAATCAAGCAGCCACAGAAACAGTCGCTCAAACGCCAGACTTATCAGCACAATAACCAGCGTCCAGGCAAAAAGGTCGGGGGTGTCCAGATAGATTTTTGCGTTGTAGAGCCTTTCGCCCACCGACCCGGAGGGAATGCCGATGACCTCCGCCGCTATGCCGGACTTCCAGCATAGCCCCAGCCCCACCGAGCAGGCCGCCCGAAAATAAGGCAGCACCTGTGGGATATAAATATACCGCACACGCCGGGCGACGGGCAGTGCAAAAACCTGCGCCATTTCCAACAGCTGGCGGTCGGTACTCCTGATGCCGCTCAGTACGTTGGTATACACCACCGGCAGCACCATCAGAAAGGAAATGAACACCGACAGGTTTTTTGAAGGAATCCAGATGAGCACCAGCACAATAAACGAAGCGACCGGAATTGCCTTAATTGCCAGTATCGGCGGGGCCAGCAGTGTCTCAACCCCCCAAAACCGCGCGGCTAAAGCCGCCAGCGTCACACCGCACACCATTGCCAGCATAAACCCACCCGCAATACGCGTCAGGGAAAAGGCGATTGTTTGCCAGAACGCCGTTGTCAGACCCAGCATATAAACCCGCACTAAAACCGAGACAGGGGATACTAACAGTATCTCCTGCCTCAAAGCCATACTGCCGGCTTGCCAGACGGCCAGCCAGAGCAGTACAGCCCACAGTTTTATTGCGTGCTTGCGCGCCGGCCTACCGGCTGTAATAAAATTCATCTGCCGGGAGGGCCCCGCCCACCGATTTGGGATTTTGCTCAAAGAGTACCGAGAGATAGCCGACAAGCTTATCCTTCATCGCTGCGCCCTCTATAAAAGCAATATTGCATTTGGGCAGCGCCTTTTCGGCGATGGCAGCCGGAACAATATCGTATTTGCCAACCAGTGCGGCCGCGTCGGCCGTATTGGCGTTTACGAATTCCACCGAGGCCTTATAATGATCCAGAAAGTCTGAAACGGCCTGCGGATTTTCCTTAACAAACTCGGTACGGCCGACCACCACGCCGGTAATCAGCGCGGAGGGGGCTGCGGCACCCGCCTGCAATACATCCCACTCCTCGGTCAGATCAAGCGCCACACGGATATTCTGGGCCTTGGTCTGCGCGGTGGTGACAAAGGGCTGTGGCAGCATGGCAATCGCATTTTCGGTGGTGGTAAGCACCGAGAGGCACTCGGCGTGCTCGCTCTTCCACTCAATGGTCACGTCGTCGGTCAGGCCGTTCTGGGCCAGAATATAATTGAGGGCGTATTCGGGCGTCGCGCCTTTGCCACTGGCGTAAATGGTCTTACCTTTGAGATCGGCAACCGACTGGACGGTGTCGCCGCTTTCGACGATATACAGGACGCCCAGCGTATTGATGGCCAGTACCTGTACGCCACCCTTGGTGTTGTTATAAAGTACCGAGGCCAGGTTTGCAGGCACGGCGGCAATATCGGCCTGGCCCTGTACCAGCTTGGGCGCGACCTCGTCCACCGCCGCTACAATCGAGAAGCTGTAGTTGTTATCGGCAGCCTTGCCATCCTCGGCCTCCTGCATGAAGCGAACCATGCCCATGGCGGTCGGGCCCTTAAGCGCCAGCACATTGACGTCGACCGGCGCAGCTTCCGGGGCGGATACATCGGGTGTAGACGCCGCCGCAGGTGCGGCGGACGGAGCTTCGGACGGGGCTGCTTCAAGAGGGGCAGAGGCCGGCTCGGCAGAAGAAGCAGGCGCGGAAGCCGAGACCTGCGCCGGTGCGGAGGCACAGCCTGCCGCAAGCACGGCGGTCATGGCAAGCGTCAAAAAAATAGCGGTTAACTTTTTCATGTTATAATTCCTCTCTCAATATATTGGGGTATTTTTAAGGTCAAGACGGTGGCACATTGGCCAAAAGTATACATGAGGGAAAAAGAGTGGGAATGCGGGATATGTTCCAAGCATTTTTAGCGCGAAAACACGCTTTTACAGCAGCATTCGCCAAGGCCGGGGATTATAGGTGGAAGCTGTGAAAGCAGGCCGCGCGCTGAGACGGTCAAACAATTTGGTAATAGGTGTGCGATGGCGCCCAACTATCAGCAGGCTGCGGCTGGCATGAACCCAAGAGCAGGCATACAGCGAGGCGCCAAACAAGCTGTGAAGGCTGTGCCTATTTTTGAATGGTTTGACTATCGACGGCGCGCCGATTGACCGCAGGCAGCGTCAGAAGCTTTCGGCGGGGCTGATGGCACGTCTGAGCCAGAATATGCGTTTTATTCTGGACACCACCGTGACGGAATTTCTTGCACTGCATACGCGATGCCGTCAAAAGGATATTGATATCAGCACAGTCATTGCACTGGCCGACAGCATTACGCCCGAACCGGTGTCACCCTCGCAAAATCTCAACCTGCTCAGCGGTGGCCAGACCCGCGCGCTGATGATTGCCGATATCGCCCTGATCTGCGACAGCCCGGTGGTTCTGATTGATGAGATTGAAAATGCGGGCATCGACAAGGAGCGGGCGCTGTCACTTTTATGCCGTCAGGATAAGCTGGTGCTGGTGGTCACACATGATGTACACACCGCGCTGATGGCGCCACGCCGCATTGTCATGGCAAACGGCGCCGTGCAGCGCGTTGTCGCACGCAGCGCCAAAGAAGAGGCGCTTTTTAAGTCTTTAAGCGTCGACTATCAATTGCAGCAGAAGCGGCGACAGCTTTTGCGTGAAGGGAGCAAACTGATATGACCCCTATTTTGCTTTATTGGAACCACATCTGTGTGCTGCACAATCAGGAGAAGGTCTTTTTGGCACAGCTGACCGAGCGTCTGCGCCAACAGAATATTGCGCTGGACGTGCGCTTTTTTGGTCTGGGGTATCCCGAGCATATGTCGGAATACCTCGCGCGGCCCGACGCGCTTCTGCCCGACGTCATCGTCTCGGCCGATCTGGAGGTGTTTGAGGACAGCCGCATCTTTAACCGGTTTTCCGGCACGCTCTACCCTGCGGCGGACTGGGTGCCGCTGCGGCAGACCGCAGCGTTAAAAGCGGCGTCCCGGCATCCGGCGCTGTTGCCCTTTGTCTCAATACCGCTGGTGTATTACACATCAAGCCCCGCCGCCTGCGCCGAAAAGGGTATCTGCGATATTGGCGGCCTTGCCTTTGGCGGCATTAATAATTCCGCGGGCAAAACGCTCATCAAAGCGGTGTGGAGCCATAAAGGTAAGGATGAGGCCCGGCGGCTGCTTGAGACGTCGTCCGTTTCCGACATGCCTATCGGCGCTTTTCAGCAGGTGCGCTCCGGCCAGCAAAAAACGGCCCTTGTGCCCTCGCTCTATGCGCTGCGCGCCGACGGCTCGGGCACCTTTTTGCAAGTACCACAAGAGGGGCCTTTGCTGGTCTCCTCCTACTTTTGCGCGCGGCACTCTATTCCCGAGCAGACCGCGCGGACGCTGGCAGCAGCGATTCTCTGCCCCAATCTGTGCACATTTTACGCACAGAACGGCGATCTGATTCTGCACCCCGCCTGCATTGACCGCCCCAGCCGGCAAATATCCGACCGTTATTTTGCCCCCTCCTTCGACTGGTATGACCGGGTGACACCACAAGAATTTTATGCGCTTTATTGCGGGGCGCTGCCCGCCGCCAAGGACCCGGTGACCTGACAGGTCGGTCAACTTGAAAAGCGGAGCCGGATCGACGCGTATTTTTGTGTCACAAGGCGCTGGACGCAGGCGAGCTGACGTTGGGCCGCTTTGAGAATTAATCGGCTAATATATATCTGTTCGCCAAGGTATACGGACGCCATGCGAAAAGCAACGGCATCACGTATGTGTAGCGATGAGAAAGATAAACACACCATGTATGCGCTCCTTTTATAGTCATACCACCAGAAAAACGATACAGGATTGGCGAAGCTGTTTTGTGGCTGACAAGGACGACAACGCGGTCAGCTGCAAAACGGATCGTCAAGATGTACTGGTTTTCTGGTGGTTTGACTATATATGCAAAGAACGGCTGCTTTGTCCATGCAAAGCAGCCGTTCTTTGACAGCCTGAACAGCAAGCTGTCATTTTATGTGTTCTTATATCAGATATCCCAGACAAATCAGCCCCGGATAAGCTCGCGCTCTGCCTCAAGACGACGGGCCGTCTCCATCGCTTCTACCCGAATGTCATCCATGCCCTTTTGATGCATCCGTTTTTCTTCGCCCAATATTGCCAGCGAATAAATAGCCCGGCCGCCGCTGTTGCGAATAGGCACCGACACCGAAGCAACCCCTTCGTTTTGCTCTGAGACTGAGACGCAATAGCCCTGCTCGCGGATTTTTGTCAATTCCTGACGTATTTTCTCTTTTTCTTGTTGGCCATGGGCGGTAGCGGGAAAGGTCTGATCCAATGTCGCCTTAATGAAGTCCTCGCTCTGCCATGCGAACAGCGCTTTACCGGTAGAGCCCCGGATCAGGTTGCTCACCCGCCCCACCTTGGACTCAATCCGCAGCACATTAGTCGACTGCACTTTTTCCACACAGATGGGCACACCGTCCACCATGGCGGTCAGCACCACGTCCTCATTATACAAATCCCGCAACCGATGCATTTCCTGTATAATAAGATCCTCTGTGCTGATATTGCGCGGCACCATCGTAGATACCCGTAAAATGC
>JAEWYJ010000198.1 GCA_023395695.1 Bacillota bacterium
CTGTCGACAAATTCTCTGGTATAACGGCCGGGCCGAATGACCACAAACGCAACGTTTTTCCCCCACATAACGCCCAGCCCGCCCCATGCTGCCGTCATGGTATTCACCTGCTCCCCCTTTCGGGCGGTTACCAGCATCCAGTCCTTGCCGATCAGGCTAAAGGGATTTTTTTGCAGTTCCTCCGGTTTCAATGTTTTCATCGCAATAAACCTCCAGTCAATATAATATTAAAGCGCCAATCAAATGGCGGGGCAGCTCGACGCCGTGTTTTTGAACCAAAGACAATAACGCCAAATGGCAAAAACCGGTTGGGCGATCTGCTGTGTATAAGGGGCAGGCATGCGGCCGGGCGCTTGCACCCGAGCCGCCTCTTTTTCCCTTATAAAGAGCATGCCAAATAATCTGTCTATAGTATAGTATAGTATAGGGGCAAGCTAAAATACAACCCGTTTATAGCTTGAGATTTTAAGAATCTGTCTTTAAGGGTTGTTTTTTGACAGCAAACCACATGACCTTTGAACGCTTTAATTTCCGCCTCATATAATGGCATAGAAAGGAGATTAAGCGTATGGTGAATTATAATACCAGCGCCGGTCCGGCCGCGTCGCCGATAGCCCCGACCGGCCCCGATGTCACGCCCTTCCCCGCCGCCAAAGGATTTTTATCGCCTGTGCCCACCCAGAGCGCGCTGGCGGATATGTGTAAAAATTCCGATTCCCGGCCCAGCACCCGTCTTAGCGTCGTCAATTCAAACCCCGCCGCCGAGCCTGCCCGGCCAGTTTACAGCGCGGCTTTTTGTCTGGCAGCGCAGACGCCCGGTGCACGCGCCGTCGAATCTGATAAAGCCGTCCGCCAGCGTCTGTCTGTGGCACAAAAAGAAAAAGCCCTGCCGCCACCGGTACCAGAACCCGCCCGTCCCGACCCACCGCCCGCGCAAAAGCCGTTTGAAAGCGAATGCAGCCTGATTCCCTGTACAGCCGCTAAGGAAAACGCAGCAATATTTCCACAGGTTGAAGCCCTGTCCACCGTTATGAGTGGACAGTCGCTAAACTTTGGGGAGGCGCTATTTTCAGAAAATACCATCGTTGGGCACGAACCCGGTACCGATGCTTTTATCATCAGGGATGCGGGTATCTACGAGCTGTGCTACAGTCTTAACTATGAGGTATCGTCCGCGTGTACGCTGCTTTTTGGTTTTGAGGGCTTTCCTCAGTCCTGCTTTAAGCAGCAGGTTACACAGGCGCCCACCCGTGGCAAGCTGCGTACCACGGTAAGGCTACTGCTGGATACCGGAACCGCCCTGCGCCTTGTGCTGGTTAACAACCCCGCTGCTCCCACAATTGAAAGCGCCCTGGTCAGCAACACCACACTTGAAATTAAGCAGCTCTACCGGTTAAACATCAGCAATGCGGGCTACAGCACCGGCAATCCTGCCAAAAACCTTCGGTCGGAGAACAGCTTCTTGCCCTCAACCCGAATATAGCCTTGTAACCGGCGTTCGCTTACCGCTTTCGGTATACAAAAAGAGAACCCTGTCAGCTAAAGACTCGCTGCAAAATAACCGGCGGGTCTTTTGGTCGTTAGAATCAAACACCCCGCAGTTTTGCCGCCAACCCGCGGTACAGCCGCTTCTATCGGCAGACGCTATGTGCATAAAGCATAAATCAGTCACCGACAAGATATCCTTTTATTAAAAATATGGTTATATCCAAAATATATAATGATTTATTTCCTTTTTTAGTATATAATGTCGATGTGAGGTAAAACTTGGTATCTTCTTCGCACATGAATTTTGATGTTTGCCCCCGGTGTGCCACGCCTAAAAAGCGGCAGCTTATGACACGGCGCATCATTTAACCGGCGGGCCCAATGACAACGTGAAAGACAACCGGGCAGGAAAGGAACATCATGCTATGAAAAATTTATCTGTCGGCAAAAAGCTTATGCTGGGATTCGGTACCGTATTATTTTTGTTGCTGCTTTCAGTGGTGCTGGCGTTGCAGTGCATTGTCAGCCTCGGCGCACAGGTAGCATTATACGGCAACCATACGCTGCCGGACAACACGACGCTTTGGGACGTCCAATACCGCATGGTATCCGCACAGCGTTATATCGAACGCGCCTTTATTGAGACGCGTGCAAGCACCGTGGCCAGTCTGCTGGAGCAAGCCGAACGGGACGGGCAAGCCGCCGTTGAAGCGTTGGCCACTTACAAAGCCAACCAGCAAGACGACGGCCTGACCGAGCAGATAGACCAGGTAGAGGCACTGATTAAGCAGGCCGGCGCAGTGCGGCAGCAGCTTTCAAAGCTGTTGGAAGAACCGTCGGTGTCCAACCAGGTTAAAGGATATACGGTTTTTCTCAATGCCTATGTGCCGCCCTTCGATCAGGCGACCTCCATTTTATCCGGACTGTCCGAAGCCGCGGAGGCACGCGCCGCAGAGCAGCGTGACCACGCCGCCGGGCTTGTCGCACAAGCCTGGATCATTCTTATTACCTGCGGCGTTGTGTCGCTGGTGCTCTCGATACTGGTCAGCACCGCCATCCGCAAATCTATTCTGACGCCGGTCAAAGAAATTGTCACCGCCTTTGAAGCTATTTCCAAAGGGAACATGCAGACGCAGATCACCTACGAAAGCCGCGATGAAATGGGGCGTATGGCCGGACTTATCAGAGCATCCAACGCCGTGCAAACGGTCCTTATCGCCGATGTAATCGACAAATTCACCAGTATATCACAGGGCGATTTGCAGGTGGAGGTAACGGAGAATTATCCCGGAGATTTTGCCGTACTCAAGCAAACCATCTGCGCTACCGTCGATACACTTAATCATACCATGCAAGCCATCAGCAATGCCGCCGAACAGGTCGGCACCGGCTCGGAGCAGGTCTCCAGTGGCGCGCAGGCGCTTGCAGCCGGCTCCGCCGAGCAGGCTGCCGCTGTGGAGGAGCTTTCGGCCTCGGTATCAACCATTGCGCAGCAAGCCGACGACAACGCCGCCAACGTGGAGGTTGCAACCAGATATGTTGCCGAAGCCGGAACAGGCGTGAGCACCGGCAACCAGCACATGGTGCATTTGACCAGAGCGATGGAAAATATCAGTGAAGCGTCCTCGCAGATTGCCAATATCACCAAGGTCATCGAGGATATTGCATTCCAGACCAATATTCTTGCACTAAACGCCGCCATTGAGGCAGCCCGCGCCGGAGAGGCCGGCAAGGGCTTTGCCGTAGTCGCCGAGGAGGTGCGCAGCCTTGCCGCAAAGTCGGCCGAAGCGGCCAAGCACACCACCGAGCTGGTGCAGCATTCCGGCAAAACGGTGGCGGAAGGCTCTGATATAACGCTTAAAACCGCACAAATTTTGCAGGAGGTCGAACAAAAGGCTAAAAGCGCCAACGAAAGCATTTCAAAGATCAAGCTGGCTTCCGCCGAGCAGGCGCTGGCCATTGAAGAGGTTCGCCAAGGGCTCGCGCAGGTATCGGCCGTGGTTCAAAACAATGCAGCTACCGCTGAGGAAAACTCCGCCACAAGCGAGGAAATGTCCGCTCAGGCCGTTGTGCTGCGCGAGGAGGTTGCAAGGTTCAAGCTTAAAGGCACTGCTGAATCCACCTTTGCAGCGGACAAAGAGCTTTCTTACAGCCAGCCTTCCGTAAGCACATCAGGAGACTTTTCAGAAAAGTATTAAGCTGATCAAACTGACTATCGCGGTATTGGTATGCGCTTTCACAAACAAACCGGGTCTTGTTTTAAAAACAAGACCCGGTTTGTTTGTGATCTTTAACATACCTCTGAACTGTTTATCGGTATAAAAGCTGCCCACCGGCGCTTCATCCGCTGATATAGCTGACTAATTTTAAAAGCCGCCAAGCGTTGGCGCACCTGTTTTTTGCATTGCAAGAAGGACAACGCAGCAACGTGGAAAATTGGCCGTTAAGTTGGGACGGTTTTGAAGTTAGTCGGCTAAAAAATATCGGCATAGCCAAAGCGCTCCCACAGTTGGCAAAAACATGGGTACTGCACGGGGGAAGCTGCCGTTAAAATGCAGCTCACAAAAAGCCTTCGAGCATCTTCCTGAGCACCGTGACAACCTGAGAGGACAAAGCGTCAATCTCAATTAACCCGGCCTCCGCCGCCGCGTGATTGCCGGCGTTATACGCCTTAATGGCCTGCGCCGCAGTCTGGTGCAGCTTGGCGTGCGGCGTGTCAATCTCACCTATATATTGGGCGATACCGGGGTTGGCTTTGCCGTATCCCTCAAGCCACCGGCCCAGACGGCAGGTATGGTGGTTGCCAACCTCTTGTTCGTTAAGGCGTTCATAGCCCAGCAGCATATTATAGATGCGCCACTTCCAATATATGTGATCGGTGATATAAAACTGAACAGCGTCCTTGGGCTGAAGCTTATCAAGCATATCCACCGTTCGGATACGATAACCGTTAATCTCTTTAGAAATGTCGTAAAAGCCCCGGCCGGTTTTAATGCAGTCATTATACAGGCCCGCCGTTTTCTCACTGATACCGGTAAGCGAAGCGGCCACGGTATCGGTGGCTGCTGTCTGCTCTTCGATGCCGGACATGATATGCTGCATGTTGTCGTTAATGCCGCCGACAGCCTGATTAATCTTGGATACATTCTCTGAAAGCGTGTCCACATTGCTACGGCAGCCATGAAATTTATCGGCAATCTGCGCAATAGCATCGGATGACGCTTTAATGCCGCCGCTCATGACATTGAGCTTTTGCTCAATATAGCTGGCCGACTCCGCCGAGCTTTGCGCCAGTTTTTTAATCTCTCCCGCTACAACTGCAAAACCCCTGCCCGCTTCTCCTGACCGGGCCGCCTCAATAGAGGCATTAAGCGCCAGCAGGTTGGTCTGGCTGGCTATTGAACCGATCAGACCGGTCAGGGAATCAATTTCGCTGGCCTGACGGTTGAGATCCTCTATTGTCCTGTGCGCCTGCCTGATATCGTCATATGCCTCGTGAATGCCCTGAAGCGTCAGCTGCGAGAGCGTCTGGCCCTGCAGCGCCAGTCCGGTTGTATCCTGCGCAAATTTGGCCGACTGCTGCACAAGCTCCGAGACCTGCTCTATCGCTGCGGCATTTTCCTCCCCAGCTGCCGAAATAGCTTCCACCATACGCCGCTGATCCTGAACATCCAAAATCATCTGCCGGACAAAGTCCATACCCATAATATTCTGCATCAGCGAATTAAGCTGCAGGGTAATATCATG
Organism: Bacillota bacterium; assembly: GCA_023395695.1. GTDB lineage: Bacteria > Bacillota > Clostridia > Oscillospirales > Ruminococcaceae > Yanshouia. The sequence goes on from JAEWYJ010000198.1 coordinate 5,236, forward strand.
ATGCTCCCGGCAGTTCGTCTCCTTGGCCCGGGCCATTGCCTCCCCCACAAATTTCAGTCTGGGGTCCAGCGGTGTTGTGTCGTCGCCGGCATACTGCTGCAAAACCTGCTCAAGGTAGCTTTCCAGCCTGGTGTGAGAGATTTTTTTAACTGCAAATTTTTGTGTCATAACCTGTTCCCTTTCGGTCGTCTGGTGTCGTTTTTAGTATGAAAGCCGGAGCATTATTCATATGACTAAATTTTATTATATTTGTCTAAATATGTCAACAATCCGTTCTTATTTCCTATTTAATACGATAAAAACAGTTAAAAAATTCATTAAAACGGATAATATTCATTTTATGCGTTTCTGAATTTTGGTAGATATATTGCCAGCAAAGCTGTATAATAAAAATTATCATTATTCGGGGTTTTTGCCCCAAACAGCCGGGGCTTTCCGAAAAAATTTATTGGCGGCGCAACCGGCAAACGGCAGCATTAAGAAGAATACCTTACTGGGAGATCGATATTGTTGGATAACAAGCGTTGGCCGATTAAAAAGAACCCCTCCAAGCCAGTTTCCGCGCAAGAAGCCGAGCTGTCCACCATCAGCCAAGTCAGGCTGCAGTGCGAAAAAATTGACAGCAACTGGCTGCTGGTTCACTATAATATTTCGCTGGGTCTGGTGCTGGCCTCGCTCATACTCGAACTGGGCATCGGCCTTTTTATGATCTCATCAGGATTTTTGACGATAACCACGGAGCGTTATGTGTTAAAATATATTGCCGTGCCCGGTTGTACCAATTTAACGCTTATTGCCATTGCAACGGTTGTTTTACATGCCAAGCGTCTGACGCAGTCAGCGAAAATCTACACCGTTTCGCTAATCTTTCCGGCCATATGCTTTACGCTTGCCACCGTGCACAGCATATTCCCCGCAACATATTATTTATTTACCGTCGCCGTCGCACTGACGACCATCTATGCCAGCTACCGCCTCACCTGTGCGGTAGGATTTTTGAGCATAACCGCCATTATCAGCTCAGAGCTGCTGTTCCGGTGGGATCCTGATAAGGTCAGTATCTTCAGCAGCACCGAGCATCTGATTAATTTTCTGATTACGCTGTTTATTTTAGCGGCTTCGTCTTTGGTTTCTCTTGTGCAGATCCGCTATGAGATGGATAAAAATGAAGCTGGTATCCAAAAGGAGCTGGAACGGCAGCAGCTGCACCGACGGCTGCGCACCGACGAACTGACCGGCGTTCTCAGTCGCAAAGCATTGCAGGATATGCTCAGAGAGCTCGACGCTAATCCGTCTCAGCACGGCTATATCCTCGCTATTACAGATTTAGATAAATTCAAGGGCGTCAACGATTGTCTGGGCCACCATACAGGCGATTCTTATCTTGTAGCCTTTGCGGACATTCTCAAAGGGAACATTGCCGGCGCAGAGGTATACCGTTATGGCGGAGATGAATTTTGCCTGTTATTCCACAATATCCCTATGTATACAGCCGTGGAGGCCTGCAGACAGCTCCGGCAAAAGCTGGTCGCTTTAACGTTTAAAGAATATCCGGCGCCAAAGCTGACCGCCAGCTTTGGTCTGGCGGCCTACACCGGGGGTATAACAACCGCACGGCTGTTCATAAATGCGGACAAGGCGATGTACAAGGCAAAGGGGCAGGAAAATGGCATCTGCGTTTTCGCATCCCCGGGCCAATATGACGCTTTGGACGATGTTTAGTTGGGCCATAATACATACACACCCATGTCAGACGGCACAGCCGACGGCTGTCCCGGCAAAATATCTTTACAAGCTGCAGGCAAACGGCTTGAAAATAGCCGCAGGCACAGCGGGATTATTTTCGCTCTGCGAGAACGAAACACGCAAGCGGGTTGACGTTTGCCCAAACGGCAACACAACCCAGCCAAACGCCAATACCTGCGCCCGGTTCGCTTTGCGCTTATATTGACGGACTACATAACAAAAGCGGGGGGCCCGGTTGGGGGCCCGCGGTGGGGGGTTGGGTTTCGCCGCAATG